>JAFQWS010000084.1 GCA_017407305.1 Clostridia bacterium | reverse complement strand
ATAAGACTGTCCACTTCGTTGCCGTCGGAATCTTCCCAAATTTCGCCGTTCAGTTCATAACCAAGCAATTCACCGATATAAAGGTCGCCAAAGATGTTGTTGATGTCAAAATCGCCACCCAACAAGTCGCCGATTTGAATGTCTGCCAAAACGGCCATAAGGCTGTCCACTTCGTTGCCGTCGGTATCTTCCCAAACTTCGCCGTTCAGTTCATAACCAAGCAATTCGCCAATGTAAAGGTCGCCAAAAATGTTGTTGATGTCAAAATCGCCACCCAACAAGTCGCCAAGTTGAATGTCAGCCAAAACGGCCATAAGACTGTCCACTTCGTTGCCGTCGGAATCTTCCCAAATTTCGCCGTTCAGTTCATAGCCAAGCAATTCGCCAATGTAAACGTCGCCAAAAAGAACGTTTACGTCAAAGTCACCACCAAGTAAGTCGTCCATAGAAACGTCGGCAAGGATTTTTTCAATTCCATCTACTTCTTGATTGGAAGAGGTGTACCAAACGTCGGAAATTTTTTCATAGCCAAGCAACGTACCAATTTGCAATCCATGCAAAATTCCAAAGACGTCCAATTGATCTTCTTCGTTTACCAAGTCGGCAATTGCTTTGTCGCCCAAAATGTTTTCCATAGATTGGTCAATGCTTCCCAAAAGGTCAACGAAGGTCAAAGAGCCAAGAACGGACAAGTGTCCGTCTTCTTTCAATTCTGCCCAAATATTTTCAGACAAGAAACCTGCCAAAAGGTGGCCCACCGTGCTTTGACCAATGGTATCGAAAATTGCGTTGTCGCCTTCTGTCAAGAAAGGCAAAATCCAAGCAAGTTCAACGCCTTCCAACGCCTTTGCCGTACCATTTTCCAAATCTTGGAAGTTGATAAGTTGTGACAAGGAAACGCCTTCCAAAGCCGATTCAACATTGTCGGCATTTGCGCCCAAATAAGGGCTGGCAATACCGACAATCAAAGATGCAGGGGCAACTTCTAAAAAGGTATCCACTCCGCCGTTTGCCAATGCGCCAATGGGAAGATTTTGAATATCTTCATCTTTGAAAATTGCGCCCACGTCGGGAGTCATCCTGTCGGGGTCTATGTTGTAGTCTTCCATCAAATCGCCAAAGGTGTATCCTGTGCCGTTTTCAGAAAACTTTTCTACAAGTTGCAAAACGATGCCACCAAAGGAATAACCGGACAAATCCCCCAAATAATCTTCGGTAGAAGGGCTGATCATATCGGGTGTTACGACAAAGATTGCGGTCACCAAAGAAATGAGAGGGAAAAACAAGCCGAACAAAAAGCCCAAAAACCATGCTAAAAAGTGGTGGGGTTTTTTGACGCGTTTAATAACTGTCTTCGTTTGTTTAGGTTTACTCATTTTCAATCTCCTTAAAAATTAAGTCAAACGGCCTATTCGGGAATAAAACTATCAAATATGTAGCCGTCAAATTGTTCTTTATTTTCATCCAACTGAAGTTGGTTTTTTACCGTCCAAAAAATGATTGCAGTATTTTTGCGATATTTTTTCAATGGCTTGCAGGATTTGTAACTTTCCACGTCGTATGCAATAAATTGGCTGTGATTCCACTTGCAAAACATCAAATTTTTGAGAGCAAATTTTTGCCAATTGGGAATATTGCTGTATTTGTGGTCGCAAGAAAGTTGACCGCGCACAACTTCGGGTGCATTTTTATAGAACCATCTTACGATAAATGGGTTGAAAGACTCGACACAATAGTGTCCTTTGTAGGATTTCAGTTTTTCATAAACCAACTTTTCCACTCCACCAACGTTTTTGTGCGTTTTGATTTCAACAACCAAAGGTTGTGTTTTGCACGTTTCCAGCACTTGGTCAAGGGTGGGGATTTTTTCATTGGTATCAAATAAAGTCAAATCTTTGATTTCATCCCAATAAGTTTCGCGTATATCTTTGTCCAAACCGGTCAAACGTTTCATGTTGTCGTCGTGAAAAACCACCAAGACGTTGTCCAAAGTCATTTGAACGTCAAATTCCATGCCAAAGCCGTGTTGAACTGCCTTTTCAAAAGCAGGCAGGCTGTTTTCGGGAATATCTACGTTGTTAAAAAGACCTCTGTGGGCAAAAGGTGTTTTCATCCATTGCAATTTTTCGTTTAACATAAGCCACCAAAAATAATGTAAGTTTACCTAGAAAAAGGTAAAACTTTTTAAAATACACAAACACTTGCTTATATTTGTATATATATTGCAGTTTAGCACATTAAAAACAATTTTGCAAGAGTACAAAAAAAGTTATTGCCAGCAAATGACAAAAAAGTTAAATTCATTTATAATTAAATTACTACAAATTATTCGAGAGCATATGAAAACAAACGTTAGAAATTTTTGCATAATTGCCCACATTGACCATGGCAAAAGTACTTTGGCAGACCGATTGATGGAACACACCGGTCAAGTTGCAACGCGCGATTTAAAAAGCCAACTTCTTGACAGCATGGACATTGAAAGAGAACGAGGCATCACAATCAAACTTACGCCTGTTACAATGAAGTACAATTATGACGGGCAAGACTATATTCTCAACTTGATTGACACCCCTGGTCACGTTGACTTCAACTACGAAGTTTCCCGTTCGTTGGCGGCGTGTGAAGGTGCCTTGTTGGTGGTGGACGCTTCTCAAGGTGTAGAAGCCCAAACACTTGCCAACTGCTATTTGGCATTGGAAAATGATTTGGAAATTATTCCCGTCATCAACAAAATTGACCTTCCCTCTGCAAACGTAGAAGGTGCCAAAGAAGAAATTGAAGACGCCATTGGTTTGGATGCAAGTGACGCACCTTGTGTTTCGGCAAAAGAAGGTTTGAACATCAAAGATTGCCTTGATGCAATCATTACACGAATCCCCGCCCCCCAAGGGGACAGTCAAAAGCCTTTGAAAGCACTCATTTTTGACTGTCAATACGACAACTACAAAGGTGTAATCATTTTTACACGTATTTTTGACGGCAAAATTGCCCAAGGGGACAAAATCAAAATGTTTGAAACACCCAACAAAGTGTTTGACGTTACAGAAGTTGGCGTGTTTGCACCCGAAATGCAACCTAGAGCAAGTCTTTCTTCTGGCGACGTTGGTTACGTTTGTGCCAGTATCAAAACCGTTTGTGATACCAAAGTTGGCGACACAATCACAACTGTTGACAACCCTTGCCAAGAACCCTTGAAAGGATACAAAGAAGTCCAACCAATGGTTTTTTGTGGCATTTTCCCTGCTGACGGCTCGAAATATAACGATTTGAAAGAAGCATTGGAAAAGCTTAAACTCAACGATGCCGCTTTGGAATACGAACCGGACACGTCCGTTGCGCTTGGTTTTGGATTTAGATGCGGTTTTTTGGGTTTGTTGCATATGGAAATCATCCAAGAACGTTTGGAAAGAGAGTTTGACCTTGATTTGGTTACAACTGCACCCAGCGTATCTTACAGAGTTTTTACCACGGACGGTCAAATGTTGCTCATAGACAACCCCACAAAGTTGCCTCCCACAAGCGAAATTGACCACGTTGAAGAACCCATTGCATCAACGTTTATTTACAGCCCTCCCGAATACGTTGGCGCAGTTATGGAATTGTGCCAAGACAAGCGTGGTGTGTTTTTGGATATGACCTATCTTGATCCAAAACGTGTTAGATTGAGTTACGAAATTCCACTCAACGAAATTATTTACAACTTTTTCGACAATTTGAAATCTCGCACAAGAGGTTATGCAAGTTTGGACTACACAGTGGACACCTACAAAGTGGGCAAACTTGTTCGTATGGATATGCTACTCAACGGTGACGTTTGCGACGCGTTGTCCATCATTGTCAACGAAGAACGCGCCTATGCTCGTGGCAGACAAATTGCCGAAAAATTGAAAGATGCAATCCCCAGACAAATGTTTGAAATTCCCATTCAAGCAGCCATTGGCAACAAAATTATTGCTAGAGAAACGGTCAAGGCATTGCGCAAAGACGTTTTGGCAAAGTGCTATGGTGGTGACATCACGCGTAAAAAGAAACTTTTGGAAAAGCAAAAAGAAGGAAAAAAACGTATGAGACAGGTGGGTAGCGTGTACGTTCCCAGCGAAGCCTTTATGAGTATTTTGAAAATTGACGATTGAGGTTTGATATGTCTACACTTTACCAATTGATGCGAAAAAGCGAATCTTTTGATGACGATGGTGCAGAAATGGAAGATTTGCACGAATTAGAACAACAAAACAAACAACCTCAAACTGGCAAAGAGTTTGAAAAGAAGTACAAAGAATTTTATTCGGACATTAAGACGAACATAAGGGAAGACTGGTAATATATGAGTTCCGTTTATATTCACGTTCCGTTTTGCAAACAAAGATGCGCCTATTGCGATTTTTGTTCGCAAACCGATCTAAAAAAAGAAAAAAGATATTTTCTTGCAATACAAAAGCATATCAAATCGGTTGCTGATGAAACTTTCAGGGTGGACTCTATCTTTTTTGGTGGGGGTACGCCTTCCGTTGTTGATGCAAAACACATTGTTGAAACAATTGAGACAATCCGTCAAAGTTTTACCGTTGTGCCCGACGTGGAAATCACGGTTGAGTGCAATCCCGAAAGTGTAACCAAAGAAAAAATCTTGGCATACAAAGAAAGTGGTGTAAATCGCATAAGCATTGGTTTGCAGACTATTCATGACGAAACTTTGAAAAAAATCAATCGCATCCACACCTATGCCGAGGCAATTGAAGCAGTAAAAATTGTCAATGGTTGTGGCATTGAAAACATCAACGTGGATTTGTTGTTGGGCTTGCCCGACGAGACGGAAGATATGTTTTTCAAAAGCGTTTTTGCCGTTTCCAATTTGCCCATAAAACACGTCAGCATCTATGCTTTGGAAGTGTATCCCAACACACCTTTGGGCAAAGCAAAAGGCTTCAAATATATGAACGAAGACGAGGTTGCAGATGCTTATTATAAGGCTGTGGAGTTGCTCAAAACGTTAAATTTCCAACGTTATGAAGTGTCCAATTTCGCTCTTGACGGATATGATTGCAAACACAACACCTACTATTGGAAACCTCATCATTACTATGGAATTGGTGCAGGTGCCAGTGGTTTTGTTGGAGACGTCAGATACACCAATTTTGACAACGTTGACCAATATATCCAAGCCATAGAAAGTGGTGCCAGTTCTATTTTGACAAGCGACGTTTTGACGATTGAAGACAAAATGTACGAAGCAGTTATGCTTGGACTCAGACGAGAAAAAGGACTCAACGTTTCCAAATTCGAAAAAAGATTTGGCAAAACAATTTACGAATATTGCCCCAAAATTCACGAATATTTGGCAACGGGAGTGCTTCAAAAACAAAACGGTCGACTTTTTGTTCGTCCCGACAAAATATACGTTTTAAACAGCATTTTGACGGAATTATTAAGTTAATTTGCGAGTTTGTGATATACTATGTCAAACATAATATATCAAAAACGCCCAAAATCACTCAATTTTTACAATTTTGACCTTGCAAATTTGCAAGGTCTTTTTTTTCACTACCCTCTTTTTGAAAGATTTGGACGCAAGCTTCAGCCTATTTTTGCACATTTTTTTTCCTTTTGTTTCTTTTAAATTATTAAATATATTTATTATTTAGCGCATTTTCTCTTGCTAAACCTTTCCATAAATGCTAAAATGTCATTATGAAAAATGTTGAACAAATGACTATGTTTGAACAAACCAAGTGGTCCAACGTTCCTTTGGCAGAACGTATGCGTCCCGATACCCTTGACAAATTTGTTGGTCAAGGGCACATTGTTGATGCCAATTCTTTGTTGCGCCGTGCCATACGTGCAGACCGAGTTGGCAGTTGTATTTTTTGGGGTCCTCCCGGTTCTGGCAAGACAACTTTGTCACATATCATTGCCAACAGCACGGGGTCTGCTTTTGTCAAATTGAACGCCGTTTCCAGTGGTGTTGCCGATGCAAAAAAAATCATCGAACAAGCCACCGAAAGGTTCAATCGTTTTGGTCAAAAAACCTACCTTTTGTTGGATGAATGTCATCGTTGGAACAAGGCACAATCGGACTGCGTTTTACCTGCCATTGAAAAGGGAATTATCACCTTCATTGGTTCCACAACTGAAAATCCCTACGTTGCAATGACACGAGCAATTGTTTCTCGTTGTCGCGTTTTTGAGTTTAAATATCTTACGTCCAACGACGTGAAAGTTGCTCTAAAACGAGCAGTCAAAGAAGACAAAGTTTTGTCCCAAATGAAAATTCAACTGACGGACGAAGCATTGGAATTTTTTGCCGAAACTTCCGTGGGAGACTTGCGCAGTGCCTACAACGGATTGGAACTTGCAGCGCTTACGACCAATCCCAACGAACAAGGAGTTGTTGTCATTGACCAATTGGTTGCCAGTCAGTCAATGCAAAAAAAGGCTTTGAGTGTGGACACCCAATCCTATTACGACATGATTTCTGCATTTATCAAAAGTATGCGTGGATCTGATGCAGATGCGGCGCTTTTTTGGTTTGCAAGACTTATCCAAGCAGGTTGCGATCCAATGCTTTTGGCAAGGCGAATTGTAATTCAGTCGGCAGAGGACGTTGGTTTGGCAGAACCAAGTGCATTGTCGGTGGCGGTTGCAGCAATGACTGCCCTTCAAAATATTGGTTTGCCCGAAGCACGAATTCCTTTGGCGCAGGCAATTTTGTACGTGTGCAACGCACCCAAATCCAATTCGGTGGAAGAAGCCATTGACAAGGCAATGAGTTCAGCACGTCAAAATCCCGATGCAATGGTGCCCCCTCACCTTATGGACACCAACTATCCCCGCGAAACGCAACAAAAACACGCACAATACAAATATCCCCATGCCTATGGCGGTTGGGTGGAACAACAATATTTACCCGACAAACTTGTTGGAGAAAAGTTCTATATCCCTTCTGGTCACGGCAAAGACACCGGTTGCAAGCTAAAAAAGTAGGAGAAGATTATGATTAATATTCAAAACGTTTCAAAAACATATGGAAATTCTGCAAAAAAGGCCGTTGACAATCTCACTTTGACGGTCAACGACGGCGAAATTTTTGGTTTTTTGGGCCCTAATGGTGCAGGCAAATCCACAACCATCAAAATGATTTGTGGTATTTTGTCCATTGACGAAGGCGCAATTTCCATTGACGGCATAGACATTTCTCAAAATCCTATCCAAGCCAAAAAATTGCTTGGTTTTGTGCCCGACACACACGAAACTTATGAAAATCTGACTGCAAACGAGTATTTGAACTTTGTTGCAACCATTTACGAAGTACCTTCCAACCAAGTCAAACAACGTGCAGAAAAGTTGTTGACGTTGTTCGAATTGGACAAGGTGCTAAACAATCCCATCAAAACCTTTTCACACGGCATGAAACAAAAGATTTTAGTGGTGGCATCCCTTTTGCACAATCCCAAAGTTTGGATTTTGGACGAGCCTTTGACAGGTTTGGATCCTCAATCGGCATATCAACTCAAACTTTTGATGCGCAAACACGCCGACGAAGGAAACACCGTTTTCTTTTCTTCTCACGTCATTGACGTTGTAGAAAAGGTGTGCGATAGAATTGCCATCGTTGACAACGGCTCACTTGTCGTTGTAGATACCTTGGACAAAATTCGTCAAAACAAAGACGTAAGTTTGGAACAAGTATTTTTGAAAGTTACCGGTGCAAATTTGGAGGAAAACAATGACTAAGTTTTTTGCTTTGGTAAAAGCAATGTTTCTCAATCAACAACGCGCCTCAACCTTTAAATCAAAGGCATCCAACAAAAAAGGCGTATCCACTAGGTTGATTTTGGGCATTGTTTTTGCGCCTCTTTTGATGTTGATGGCAGTGCAAACCTATTTTGTAGGCACACTTTCCGATGCAACAATTCAAAAAGAAGTCATTTCCGTCTTGATGGGTGCTTGTCAAGGTATGGTTTTTATGTTTTCCATACCCTCTATGCTCAACGTGGTGTTTTCCTGCAATGATGCCGAAAGACTGTTGTCAATGCCGGTAAAGCCCATCACGATTTTTACGGCAAAACTTACTTTGGTTTATTTGTACGAACTTGCCACAAGTCTTGTTATGTCGCTCTTTTTGATTTTGCCTTTTGGCATTGGGGCAGGTTTGGGCGTACAATTTTACTTTTTCTTGATTGTCGCAGTTGTCATTATACCTTTACTTCCATTGTTGTTGGTTGCAATAGTGTGTTTTCCTTTTGCCTATTTGTCCAACTATTTGCAAGGCAAAGGTTTTGCAAAAACGTTGGTTACCACCTTGTTTTTCCTTGTGGTGATGGGCGCATACTTTGCCTTGGTGTTGTCCTTTGGCAGTATGGAAGGTTCCGACCAAATGGATTTTTCCGATTTGGCAGTGCTTTTGGTAAATCTTTTCAGTCAAAATTCACAAAAAATCAGCACTTTTGCCTTTTTCAACTATTGGTTGGCAACGGCAATGGTGTCCACAAATTTTGTAGAAATTATATTAAATTTCTTGGCAACACTTGGTCTCAATTTGGTGTCATTGGCTTTGGCTGTGTTGCTCAGCAACCTTTTGTACAAAAAAATGTTGTCAAAAAGTTTGGAAAAAACTTCAAAAAAAGCCAAAGACACACGCTTTTTGCAAGAAAAACAATCAAACAAATTGCTTACTTTGGCAATGTGTGACCTAAAAAGATTGCTTCGAGAAAGTCAAATGGGATTTCAAGTTTTGGCAATGCCCATTTTGATTCCCATTATTATGGCAGTGCTTTGTTTTGCATTGACTACCGACGGTATCAATCAACAATTGAATTTTTCCGATCCTTTTTATTCCAATTTGATGCTAATTATGGTGGTTTTTTACAACTTGGTTATCGGAATTTCTGGCAACGTTTTGGCAATGTACCCCATCTCAAGGGAGCGCACGTCCTTCTTTATGATGAAAACAATGCCCGTTTCATTAAAAACGCAACTTAACGCAAAGTTGTTGTTGTCAACTGCAATGATAACCATTTCCTACCTTGCCACAGCAGTTATTTGCGTAACAGTTTTGCCAATTGAGTGGTATTTTGTCTTTGTTTTGGCACTTTTACCCATAATTTTTTCCTTTGGCTCGTCCTGCGTGACAATGCTTTTGGATTTGCGCAAACCCATTTTGGATTGGACCAACTTCCAAACAAGTTTGAAAAACAGCCCCAACACTTGGTGGACGATGCTTATTGCATTGTGTTTGCTTTTTGCAACCTTAATTGTGGCAGGTTTGTTTGTTGCACTCTATCAAGTTGCTCAAATTGACTTGTTTTGGTTGATGTACGTTGTTTTGATTGTTTTGGGCATTGTCTATTCGTTGATTGCCCACTCAATCTTGATGAAAAACAGTAAAAAATATTTCGATAGAATTGAAATTTAGGAGATAAAAAATGAGAAACGTTTATGATGTACTGGAAGAAAGAGGATTTATAAAACAAACGGTTTTTAAAGATGAACTTTACGAAAAACTTGCCAATGAACAAGTAACTTTTTACATTGGGTTTGAACCCACGGCAGACAGTTTGCACATTGGACACTTCATCCCTTTGATGGCAATGGCACATATGCAACGTCACGGACACAGACCAATTGCCCTTATCGGTGGTGGTACGGCAATGGTTGGCGATCCTTCCGGTCGTTGCGACATGCGTTCAATGATGACAAAAGAAAAAATTGCCGACAACGTCCAATGCTTTAAAAAGCAAATTTCCCGTTTCATTGACTTTTCCGATGGCAAAGCATTGCTTTTGGACAATGCAGATTGGCTTACAAAGCTCAACTACGTTGATTTCTTGCGTGAAGTCGGCGCATGTTTTTCTGTCAACAAAATGCTCACAGCCGAATGTTTCAAACAACGTATGGAAAAAGGTTTGAGCTTTTTGGAATTCAACTATATGTTGATGCAATCTTACGACTTTTACGTATTGCACGAAAAATACGGTTGCTCTTTGCAAGTAGGTGGCGATGACCAATGGAGCAATATGCTTGGTGGTGCCGACTTGATTAGACGTAAAAAGCAAGACACTGCATACGCACTTACCTGCTCTTTGTTGCTAACAAGTGACGGCCACAAAATGGGCAAAACAGCCAAAGGTGCATTGTGGCTTTCTGCAGATAAAACAAGCCCTTATGAATTTTTCCAATATTGGCGCAACATTGAAGACCAATCGGTGGAAAATTGCTTCAAATTGCTCACCTTCTTGCCTTTGGAAGAAATTGAAGAACTTGTAAAGTACAAAGATCAACGCATCAACTTGGCAAAAGAACGCTTGGCATACGAAATTACAAAGCTTATTCACGGCGAAGAAAACGCAAAAACTGCATTGGAACAAGCAAGAAGTGCATTTTCCGGGCAAGGCGACAACATGCCCACCTCCAAAATGGCAAAGACAAACAGCATCGTTGACGTTTTGATTTGTGCAAACGTTGCAAAAAGCCGTGGCGAAGCAAGAAGATTGATTGACCAAGGTTGCGTATTTGTCAACGAACAAAAAGTTCCCTCTTTCGATTGGCAAATTCCCGAAAGCGAAATGGAAGAAAATCAGTTTATTTTGCACAAAGGCAAAAAAGTACACGTAAAGATAGTTTTTGAATAATGAGATATACCACCGTAAAAAAACAAATAACCATAGAAAAACAGACTATTCAAAAGTCTGTTTTTTTGGCATACGTCAAGGGTGTAGATACGGTGGAAGAAGCAAGAGATTTCTATCTGGAAATTTCAAAAAAGCACTATGATGCAACACACAACTGTTATGCCTACGTTGTGGACGACAAGGTCAAATTCAGCGATGACGGCGAACCACAAGGCACAGCGGGAATGCCCATTTTGCAAGTTATTCAAAAGCAAAATTTGAACAGAGTTTGCGTTGTTGTCACAAGATATTTTGGTGGAGTAAAGTTGGGCGCAGGTGGATTGGTAAGAGCCTATTCCTCAACTGCGGTTTTGGGCTTGGACAAAGCCGAAAAGGTACACGTAAAACCTTGCCAAATTGTTGAAGTTCATTGCAATTACACCGATTACCAAGTATTGCAAAACTTTTTCAAAGCCAACAGTATGACTTGTGACGTTTCATACACCGACCAAGTAATTGCAACTTGCAAAATAGATTTAGAAAACGTGCAGGATTTCACCAAAAAAGCAGTGGAACTTGCTTGTGGCAGAGCAACAATAACTTTGCTCGGTCAAATTCAAGGAGAAGAATGAAAGTTACCTTACCCCCTTCAACGCTGTTGGCACCATTGCCTGCAGTACTTGTTTCTTGCTCGGACGGGCAACAAGACAACATCATCACAATTGCATGGGTGGGCATTTTGTCCTCCAAACCTGCAAGGTTGTACGTTTCCGTACGTCCCGAAAGACACAGTTTCAACATGATTAAAAAGACTGGTCAATTTGTCGTCAACCTTGTTCCGGAAAATTTGGTTGCCGCTTGCGACTACTGTGGAATAAGAAGTGGTCGTGACGTAGATAAATTTGAAGAAATGGGTTTTGGCAAAGTCAAAGCACAACACGTGGACGTGCCTTTGATTGAACAATGCCCTATCAATTTGGAATGCAAGGTATTTCAAGAAGTGGAATCGGGTTCGCACACAATTTTCATGGCGGACATCCTTGCAGTCAACGTTGACCAAAGTTTGATGAACAATGGTGCAATTGACTACAAAAAAGCAGGATTTGTCAACTATCAACATGGCGAATACTATGCGACTGGAAAGCATTTGGCAAGATTTGGCTTTGCCACCCAACGCAAATTCATCAAAGAGTGTGGAAAGGGTGTCAACGTAGATATGTCAAAGGCAAAGTACACAAAAAGGAAAAAATGAGTTTAGCCTATTTAGAACATCTCAATCAACAACAATACGAGGCAGTTACTGCTCCTTTGGGGCCGGTGTTGGTTTTGGCAGGTGCAGGCAGTGGCAAAACGCGAGTTTTGACCAATCGCATTGAATATTTGGTAAAAGAGCACAACGTTGCCCCTCACTCTATTTTGGCAATTACCTTTACCAACAAGGCAGCAAACGAAATGAAAGAGCGTTTGTTCAATTCCGACTGCCGTGCAGATATGATGCGAATTTCCACAATTCACAGTTTTTGCGCCTATATTTTGCGTTTACAAGCCGACAAAATTGGTTACAACAGCAATTTTACCATTTACGACGAAACGGATAAACTCAGTTTTATTAAAAAATTGGCAAAAAAAGTTAGACCAAACGAAGACGTTGACGCCAACGAATTATTAAATATCGTTTCCGTTGGCAAAGAGAAAGGCGTTTCTTGTTTGACCGACCACGATAGAGAGTTTTATATTCAATACGTCAAGGGTATGAAAGACAACAACGCAATGGACTTTGACGATTTGCTTGTCAACGCACACAAATTGTTATGTGAAAACAGCGACGTTTTGGAGATTTTTGCCAATCACTATCAACACATATGTATTGACGAATTTCAAGACACCAACAAAATCCAGTACGAAATTTTCAAAATGTTGGCACGTAAACATCAAAATTTGTTTGTCGTTGGCGACGATGACCAATCAATATACAGTTGGCGTGGTGCAAACGTGGGCAATATGTTTGATTTTGAACGAGATTTTCCCAACGCCAAAAAGTATATTTTGGAAGAAAACTATCGTTCAACAAAGAAAATTTTGCAAGTTGCCAACAAAATTATCAGTCGCAACTCACAACGTCACGAAAAGCAGTTGTTTACACAAAACAAACAGGGCGACGACGTAAAAACTTTCGAAGCATACAACGAACAAGACGAAGCGCACTACGTAATTCAACAAATTGTCGATTTGCAATACACCGACAACCTTTCTTACAAAGATTGTGCAATTTTGATGCGTGTAAATGCTCTTTCTCGCAATTTTGAGCAAGAGTGCTTGAGATATGGAATTCCCTATCGCGTCGTTGGTGGTTTCAAGTTCTTCGAACGAAAGGAAGTAAAAGACGTTTTGGCATATTTGAGATTGATTGTCAACCCCTATGACAACGAAGCGTTTAACCGTGCCATTTTGTTCCCCAAACGAGGCATCGGCCAAGCAACGATTGACAAAGTTTTGGCACTTTCTCAAGACTATGGAATACCTGCAATTCGCGTAATTGAAGACGAGAGAAATTTGGACACTTTGGGCGCAAGTTCCAAGAAAAAATTGGGTGCATTTTCCCTTCTTTTTAAAGATTTGCAAAAACTTTCCGAAAGTTTGTCCTTGCCCGACTTTGTAAAAAATCTTTTGGATATTTTGGACGTAAGAGCAGAATTTTCCAATGCCGAAGACGAGGATCGCTTGCTCAACGTTGACGAATTGCAACAATCGGTGGTGGATTTTTGTCAAGAAAGTCCCCAAGCAACACTTGGCGACTATTTGCAAACGACATCTTTATCCCAAGACAGAGGGGAAAAGACGGAAAATGCCGTCACAATCAGTACAATTCATGGCGTAAAAGGTCTGGAATTTAAGGCAGTTTTCGTCGTTGGTTTGGAAGACGGATTGTTTCCTTCCAGTCGCGCATTTACTCTCAACGAAATTCAAGAGGAAAGACGATTGATGTACGTTGCTACAACAAGGGCAAGACAACGATTGTTTTTGACTCGTGCTCAAAGTAGGTTTTACTTTGGCAATCGCAATCAAACCAAACAAAGTTCTTTTTACAAAGAAGCCTATGCTTTAATTCATCCCAACGCAAGACAAAACACCTTTGGCACGACAAGTGGTGGCTATGGTTCAAGCAATTTTGCATACAAGCAAAATTTTGAAAAGGACGATTTTGGCGTAAAATATGGTTATGGTGCAAAAGTTTCGACATTTGCCCAACCTTCTTCCCAACCCAAACCCATTTTAAATTTGGCAGTGGGACAACGTGTAAACCACCCCACCTTTGGCGAAGGTATGGTTATGATGATAAACGGAGACATTGCCGAAGTGGTGTTTGCATCGGTGGGCAAAAAACGTTTGAACGTCAAATTTGCTCCTTTGACGTTGCTAAAATAAGGAGATTTATCTATGACAATGCAAGAAATGGTCAATCAACTAAATATTTGGGCTTATGAGTATTACGTATTGGACAACCCCACGGTGGCCGATACCACTTATGATGCTCTTTACGATCAACTTGTTGCATTAGAAAAACAAACAGGCATAATTTTGCCCGACAGCCCCACACAACGTGTGGGTGGCGAACCTTTGAAAAAGTTTGAAAGTTACACCCACAAACAACGTTTGTATTCGTTGGACAAGGTGCAAAATTTTGAACAACTTCAAAGTTGGGTTGCCAAGGTGCAAGACAAAATTGGCAAAACCACCTTTTCTGTTGAACTTAAATATGATGGTTTGACGGTAAACGTAACTTATAAAGACGGATTGTTTGTACAAGCCGTCACTCGTGGCAACGGCATTGATGGCGAAGTTATCACAACACAAGTCAAAACAATCAACAGTTTGCCACTTAAAATTGACTATCAAGGGGAATTTGAAGTGCAAGGCGAAGGAATTATGCCCCTTTCAGCCGTGGAAAAATACAACGAAAAACACTTTGACAACCCTTTGAAAAACGCACGCAACGCAGCAGCGGGAGCTTTGCGTAATTTGGATGCAAAAGTCACAGCAGAAAGAAATTTGGATTTGATTTTCTATTCCGTTGGCTTTCAAGACAAACCCATTGCCCGCTCGCAAAGTGACTTGGTAAACTTTTTGAAACAAAACAAGTTCAAAACAAACAAAGTTTTTGCACTTTGTACAACCTTTGAAGAAATAAAAGGTACAATTGAACAAATTCAAAAAGACAGAAATTCCTTTGACTTTTTGATTGACGGAGCAGT
>JAFQWS010000083.1 GCA_017407305.1 Clostridia bacterium | reverse complement strand
GGGAATAACATACCATGTTCTTGCACGTCCAAGGCATAGCAATGACAAGCCACCTTGAAAGACAATGCCAAATCTTGGAAAAAATGAGCCACTCTTTTGATGGACGTCCACAAGTGAGACAAGACACCACACGCCAACACGACAATAAGGTAGTAAAACATACCTATTATGCCGGAAAAGGCAACTGCACACCAAAACTTCTCCATTTCCGTGTAGCCGTGCATAACAGGAGAGTCTGCAATTACACCGCGAAAAAGGAAAAAGAGGCCAAGGTTGATTGCAATTGAAAAAAAGATTATAACACCAATTCCGTGATAGGGGTTGTGCTTTTCGTTAATCATTTTTTGACTTGTTTACCTCGTCGTTGGGGGAAAGCAAAAACTTTTTGATTTCCATTTTTGATACGCCACTGCGCTTGGACAACACGTCACGAGCAAAAACAATTTGTTTGTTTTGGTAAACGTGTTCCATTTCCTTTGCACGTTTTACAAAGGAAGCATAGTTGCTGTTTGTTCCCCAAGCGTTTTCTGAAAAGGCCCAAAGTCTGGGGAAAAGATTGTAAAACAATTTGTATTGATCGTTTACGTATTCGGTTGACAAACGGCAAATTTTACCCAAAATCAAACTTTTGTCTTTGATAAATTTGGTCGCACGGAATTTGTAAACTTTTTTTGATGACAAAACCTTGTGAGGGAAGTCCAAAGAAAATCTGCGATAATCAGAAAGAAGTACTTGCCCACCATTTTTGACGTGACGTTTTGTGGCGTGTGATCTAATTCTTGACCAATGTTGGCAAACGACTTGCTCTGGCAAGGTGCAAGGAGCGTCGTTGTCGCACAAAACCGTCTTGCCTTTTTGTGCCAAGTAGTCAACAAAGTGATTGAAAAAGTGCTTTTGCAAATGGTCTTCGTCACGAAGTTTGAGTTGCGACATTTTTTCTTGACATTTTTTGCAGTTGTGCCATCTTTCTTTGTTGAAATTTGTATTGCAAAGATGTACGTAATCGGAAGAAAACATAGAAGTAATTTCGTCCAACAAACTTTCCAAAAATTCGTACGTTTGGTCGTCACCTGCGCACAAGGCATCTTTGGTGGGATTCCACGTTTGGGCAACTTTATAAGCACCTTGGCAACCCAAATGAGGATAGGACGCCAAAATGGCAAGAGAGTGTCCAGGGACGTTGATTTTGGGCACAACGTCAACAAAACGAACTGAAGCGTATTCAACAATTTCTTTTACGTCTTGTTTTGTCAAATAACCACAAACAGGCACTTGGTCCACGTAACGTCTGCCCTTTTCGTGCACTTCACTGCCCTGACGGCAACTGCCCACGGAATTTAACAAAGGAAACTTTTCGCTTTCCAAACGATAGCCTTGGTCGTCGGAAACGTGCAAAAAGAGTTTGTTGAGTTTTATTTTTGCCATCAAATTGATAACCTTTTTGATGGTCTCTTTGTCAAAAAAGTGTCTTGCAATATCCAATTCCAAACCACGCCATTGGTATTTGGGATTGTCACGAATTTCACAAGCATCACAAACAAGTTGGTCGCTACCTTCGTCCAAACAGAAAAGTTGTCTCAACGTTTGGATGGCATAAAATGCCCCTTGTTGGCTGGACGTGTAAACGGAAAGCAAATGTTCGGAACACGCCACGTTGTAACCTTGGTCGGAAAGACTTACGTCTTCGGCAGGCAAACAAAACAAAATTGTTGCCTTTTCGTAATCTTGAGTCAACTGCACGTTTTTGCCCAAACCGTTGATTTCGTCAATGAAGCCTTGCACAACGTCTCTAAAAATAGGGTGGCAAAAAATTTGGCTGTCATCTTGCAAAACAAATTTGCCCGACAAAGAAGAATATTCTTTTGAAAATGGAATGAGATGCATAAGCCTAACCTCGCATAATTCATTTCATCTTGAATTTTACCACATAAGCAAGTAAAACACAACACATTTGCAAAAACAAGTATGCTCTATGCCCAAAAGAGATGGCAAAACAACAAAAAATCTTGCTTTTTTTGCAAATTGGGGTATAATGAAAAGGTGCTTATCGACAAAAACATCTTTGCACTCGTAGTCTAATTGGATAAAACGGCGCCCTCCGACGGCGCTGTTGCAGGTTCGAATCCCGCCGAGTGCGCCAAAAAAACCGTACACAATTGTGTACGGTTTTTTTGTGTGTTTATTTGATTGGTCATCAAACTAGTGGTTTTGTTGCAAAACAAAATCGACGTCTTTGTCGCCCCTACCAGACAAATTGACCAAAACAATTTGGTCTTGTGGCAAGGTTTTGGCAAGTTTCAATCCATAGGCAACTGCATGGGAACTTTCCAATGCGGGGATTATCCCTTCGACTTTTGTCAATTTGTAAAAAGCGTCCAATGCCTCTTTGTCGTCAATGGAAACGTATTGAGCACGTTTTACGTCACTCAAATGGGCGTGTTCGGGGCCGACTGCCGGATAGTCCAATCCACTTGCAATGGAATAGGCTTCGGCAACGTTGTTTTGAGCATCTTTGAGCACCTTTGTTTTGAACCCTTGATAAACGTCCGTTTCGCCAAACTGTATGGTTGCTGAATTGTCGCCAATATTCTTTCCTTTGCCCATTGCTTCCACACCAATCAAATTGACTACTGTGTCTTTTAGATAGGCACTGAAAATACCAATTGCATTGGAGCCACCACCTACGCAAGCCACGACGTAATCTGGCAATTTTCCTTCCATCTTTTTGATTTGTCTTTTGGATTCCTTGCCCACGACGCTTTGAAAATCCCTTACCATGCTGGGATAAGGATGAGGGCCGACAACCGAGCCTATGCAATAAATTGCCTCTTTGAAGTCCTTTTGATAGGCACTTAATGCGCTGTCAACGGCATCTTTGAGTGTGCCACCACCACCGACACTGACAATTTTTGCGCCAAGCAATTTCATTTTGTCCACGTTTGCCTTTTGTTTTTGCACGTCAACGTAGCCCATGTGAATTTCACATTGCAAATCCATCAAAGCACAAACGGTGGCAATTGCCAAGCCGTGTTGTCCTGCACCCGTTTCGGCAATTATCTTGCTTTTTCCCAAATGCTTTGCCAACAAAGCCTCGCCAATGCAATGGTTGATTTTGTGTGCGCCGGTGTGGTTGAGATCTTCTCTTTTTAAATAAATTTTTGCTCCACCATTTAGTTTGGAAAGTTTTTCGCAAAAGTACAAAGGTGTTGGTCTGCCCAAAAAATGCTTTTGAAGTTTCGCCAACTGCTCTTTGAACTGCTTGTCCTTTTTCAATCGATTGTATTCTCTTTCAATTTTGTCAAGTTCTTCTTGCATTTGGCAAGAAACAAAACTGCCACCATATTCTCCATAGTAACCTTTTTTCATAACGCCCTCTCTTCAATGAAAAACCCGTTGCTTTTGCTTTGTCTTACAAAACATAACAACGGGTAAATATGCTTTTTTTTTGAAAACTCATCCCTTCGTATGTTTTGTGACGCACAAAAGTATCCACAAAACATACTTAATTTTGTGAATACGAAACTATTTGCGCCACCAAAGGAACGTGTTGTTCATTGTTTTCTCCTAAATTTAGTTGTTAAAATTGTAATAAAGTGTATATCAAATGTCAATAGGGAAATGGAAAAAAAACAAAAAATATTTGTTTTTTTTGACAAAGATGCTCTATTTTGATACAATTCCGCAGCTATTCAAAAAAGGTCGCAACCTTGTTATAAAAGTTCGTACCCTTGAATGGAATTTCCACGCCCTTTGAGGTATTTCCGCATCCCTAAAATTAAACACCTAAGAAATACATTGAATAGCCTTTTTCTATACAAATATCCAACCAATTTACAAGAATTTTATAATCTAATGGTTTTCTTTCCAAAAGTAATTCCCTTAGTTGTTTTACTTGTTTATTTGTGAAATATTCAGGCGAATATAGGTCTATGTTATTTACAGCACTAAATATATCAAAATAT
>JAFQWS010000009.1 GCA_017407305.1 Clostridia bacterium | reverse complement strand
ATGTTTAATATTATAGCATTATAGGACTAATAAAACAACTCTAAAAGACTAATAAATTTCAAATAAATGTTTTAAAATAAATCTATAAGACTACATTGGTGTGATATGAATATTGGCGATAGAATTAAAAATTTAAGAGAAAAGGCAGGTTTTACGCAAAATTCTCTTGCTGAAAAAGCAGGAGTATCTCAAACACATTTGCGTAGAGTGGAACTTGGGCAAGCAGATATTACGGTTGGGCATTTACAACTTGTTTGTGATGCGTTGGAAATTTCTATTAAAGACTTTTTCAACATTTGTGACGAATCTGAAGAATTGTCCGTTGTTTTGTCAAATCTCACACCTAAACAAAAACATCTTTTATTTGAATTTTTGAAAAGTTTATAAATTATTAAAACGGTTTGGAACACATCCAAACCGTTTTTTCACATAGATTTAATTTTGTAGCAGTTTTTAAAAATCGATATAGGTAATAATTTTATATAAAAACTTGAAATTGGGGGGAAAGAGTGATATAATATTGTTTAATCTTAAAATCTCGAGAGGTTTTTGTTATGAAAATCATTATCGTTGGGTGTGGCCGTGTAGGGCAAACACTTGCCGAAAAACTTAATAGCGATGGCAACGACGTAACGGTGATTGACTTGGATGCTTCCAAAGTGAATGAAATCACTGCAAAGTGCGACGTAATGGGATTGGTAGGCAATGGCGCAACTCACACCATTTTGCGTGAGGCCGGTATCAACAACACCGATTTGTTTATTGCTGTAACTAACTCGGACGAACTCAACCTTTTGTGCTGTGTAATTGCAAAAAAAGAAAGCGCAGCCAACACCATTGCTCGTTTGAAAAATCCCGAATACAGCGAAGTCGCCCCTTACCTTACGGAAGAATTGGGCTTGGCAATGGTCATCAACCCCGAATATGCAGCAGCAGAAGAAATTGCACGCGTTTTGCGTTTCCCTACGGCAATTCAAATTGAACCTTTTGCAAAAGGCAAAGTGGAACTTATTAAATTCCGTCTTGCAAAAGACAGCCAACTTGCCAATATGTCGGTAAAAGACCTTGCTTCAAAATACAAGGCGGACGTTTTGGTTTGCACCATCGAACGTGGCGAACAATCTTTTATTGCAAACGGCGATTTCGTATTCCAAGAAAAGGACGTTGTTTCCATTGTTGCAACACACAAAGAGGCAAGTGCATTTTTCAAAAAAATCAACCACAAAGGTCGCTCCATCAAAAATGCTTTGATTGCAGGTGGCGGAGCAATTGCACACTACCTCTGCTCCATTTTGGAACGCTCGGGCATTGCTTTGAAAGTAATTGACAAGGACAGAAAGGTTTGCGAAGAACTTTCTGCTCAATGGGACAAAGTAAACGTCATTTGTGGCAACGCTTCCAACAACGACCTTATGTTGGAAGAAGGGCTTGACACTGCCGAAGCCTTTGTTTCACTTCTTCCCTTGGACGAAGAAAACATTTTGCTTTCTCTCTTTGCAAAAGAAGTCAGCAACGGAAAGATTATCACAAAAATCAAAAGAACCGACTATGACAACGTCATTTCCAGATTGGATCTCGACACAATCATTTGTCCCAAAAACATCACGGCAGACACAATTTTGCGTTTCGTTCGCGCAACAAACAACGCAAAAGGTAGCAATATCGAAACAATGTACAACATTATTCAAGACGAAGTCGAAGCATTGGAATTTGTCGTAAAAGACAATTCGCCCATTGCAGGCATTCCTTTGTATCAACTTAAATTCAAAAACGACGTCTTGATTGCTTCAATTTTTAGAAACGGAGAGGTTATCGTTCCTCGTGGCAACGACGTAATTCAACCTGGTGATGCCGTCATCATCGTCACCAAACAACTCGGATTGCACGACGTGTCCGACATTTTGAGGTAATTTTATGAATTTTTCCATCGTCATACGCACTTTGGGTTTCTTAATTCTGTTTGAAGCATTGTTTTTGCTCGTCCCGTTGTTGACAGCAACAATTTTTTGGGAATCGACTTTCTTTGCCTATTTGATAACCATCGGCATTTGCTTGGTTGTGGGCTTTTTGTGCACACGCCTCAAACCCAAAGATTTAAATATCTACTCTAAAGAAGCATTTGCTATCGTTGCTTTGGGCTGGATAGTAATGAGTCTTTTTGGCGCGTTGCCCTTTGTCTTTACCCAAGAAATCCCCTCTTATATCGACGCTTTGTTTGAAACAGTTTCCGGTTTCACCACAACAGGCGCATCTGTTTTGGACGGCGTTGGCATTGAATCAATGTCTAGAGCAAGCCTTACGTGGCGCAGTTTCACCCACTGGTTGGGTGGTATGGGCGTTTTGATTTTCATAATGGCCTTTTTGCCTTTGAGTGGCGCAAAGAATATGAACCTTATGAAAGCAGAAAGCCCTGGACCTCAAGTAAGCAAAATCGTACCCAGAGTTAAAGAAACTGCTCGTATTTTGTACGTAATTTACACCATTTTAACACTGTTGCAAGTCGTGTTGCTTTGGACAGGTGGTATGCCTTTGTTTGACTCCATCAACACAGCCTTTGCAACGGCAGGTACAGGTGGTTTTGCAGTAAAAGGCGACAGCATGGCAAGTTATTCCCCCTATATTCAATGGGTGGTAACGGTGTTTATGTTGCTTTTCTCCATCAACTTCAACTCCTACTTCCTTTTGAGCAAAGGAAAATGGAAAGACGCACTAAATGCCGAAGTAAGAACCTTTTTGATTCTCGTCCTTGTTGCAGTCGCCATTATCGTGGCAAACCTTTGTTTGCAAGGTGGCTACACCATTGTCGAGGCAATAAATCAAGTTCCCTTTACCGTGGCTGCCACCATTTCCACGACAGGCTTTGCCGTGGTTGACTTCAACCTTTGGCCCTCTCTTTCCAAAACCATTTTGGTACTTTTGATGTTTGTGGGCGCTTGTGCTGGCAGTACGGGTGGCGGTATGAAAGTTTCTCGTTGGATGATGTTTACAAAAGGCGCATTTAACGAAATTGGCCGTCTTGTCCACCCTAAACAAGTAAAGAAGATAACTTTGGACAAAAAAGTTGTGGAACACGAAGTCGTTCGCTATTTGAACGCATACTTCATTGCCTTTTTTATGATTTTGGGATTTTCCTTGTTGCTTATCTCCATTGAAGGGCACGACTTTACAACCAACTTCACGGCTGTCGTTACCACAATGAACAACGTCGGCCCCGGTTTGAATTTGGTTGGCCCTTCGGGCAACTTTGCATTCTTTTCCAATCCTTCAAAGATTGTGTTTATCTTTGATATGTTGGCAGGCAGATTGGAACTTTTCCCCATGTTGGTGCTTTTCTCACCCAAAACGTGGAAAAAATAATTGAATTGAATAAAATAAAAAGCCATCACAAAAACGTGATGGCCTTAGCGGAGAATTTACACTTTCACAAAAGTGCAAGCGTCGCATTTGACAGGTCAAACGCAAATATGGGCTAAGCCCAAACCCATATACAAACAGAAAGAGCAAACACGCAAGGCGTAAAAAACCTTATGTGCCTGCTCTTTTTCTGTTAGGTGATATATTCGCTGTGCGAATGCGATATAACCTCGTTATGCTCGGTTGCGATATACCTCGCTATGCTCGGTGCGAT
>JAFQWS010000008.1 GCA_017407305.1 Clostridia bacterium | reverse complement strand
TGGCTGATGCAATTGGCACAAATACCAACGTTGTCAAAACAATCTGCACCACACAACATACACCTGAAAGTAGGGTTGGAAAGGCCGTTGAAAAACTTTTTAAGAAAAATACGTTTCATAAATATGCTTTTCCTTTTCTAAAAATTCTTTCAACAAGGTTTGGCGATGAACGATAAATCCGTTGTGTACCATAAGCGCCAAAACTTTTTTACTTCCCACCAACACCACCGTCTTTTTGGCTCGTGTGATGGCTGTGTATAAGAGATTTCTGTTGATGATTGTGGGTGGACCACTCACCAAGGAAATGACGGCAACGTCAAATTCGCTACCTTGACTTTTGTGAACGGTGATGGCGTATGCCAAAGCAAGTTCCACCAAGTCGTAGCTGTTGTAGGTGCAAAGTCTGTCGTCAAATCTAACTTGCACTTGTCCTGTGTATTTGTCAACTTCGACAATTTCGCCAATGTCGCCGTTGAACACCCCTTGTCCTGCTTCGGTAGAGCCGTCGGGCAAAACTCTCGTCCACTCAGTGGAATAGTTGTTGACAACCTGCATAACTTTGTCCCCTTGTCTGAACACCGTCTTGCCAAGCGCAACTTGGGGTTTGGTGGGGCTGAAAGGGTTGAGCGCGTTTTGCAACAATTGATTGAGAACTTCCACACCTGCTTTGCCACTTTTGAGTGCAGACATGGTTTGAATTGCCATGGGGTTGCAACTTGTAAATTTGGGCAAACGAGTCTTGACCAAAGAAACAACGGTGTCGGAAATTTGGTCCGTTTCGTTTGCAATAAAGAAAAAGTCTTTGCTTTGATTGTTGATTTGAGGCATCTTGCCACCGTTGATCAAGTGAGCATTGGAAACAATCAAACTGTCCTGACTTTGGCGATAAATTGTGGACAAATTGCACACTTCGACGCTTCTAGATGCAATTATATCGGCAAGTACGTTGCCTGCGCCCACCGAGGGAAGTTGGTCTTTGTCGCCCACCAAGATGACGTGACAACCACTGTCCACAGCAGTGAGCAACGAAGCAAATACGAAAATGTCCACCATGGAAGTTTCGTCCACCACCAAAACGTCCAAGGGCAAAGGGTTTTGACTGTTGTATAAAAATCTCATTTTGCCTGTGGAAAACTCTGCACCCAGCATTCGGTGAATTGTCTTTGCTTCAAAACCTGTGGATTGCTCCATACGTTTGGCTGCGCGTCCGGTAGGTGCGCAAAAGCCCACACGCAATTTGTTGTGTTTGAATACGTGGGCAATACATTTAATAATTGTTGTCTTGCCTGTGCCCGGCCCACCCGTGATGACGGAGACTCCGTGACAAGTGGCTGTAACCACTGCATTTTTTTGTCCTTCGTCAAAAGTGATGTTATGTTGTTTTTCAAATTCGCCAATCAAATTGAGTGCGTTGAGAGATTTTGCCTTGCAATCTTTGTTAATACGCACGATTTTTGAGGCGATAAACTTTTCTGCATTGTAATGTCTAATAAGTGAAATGCACGTCTTTTGATCCTTTTCAAATTGTTTGATGGAAGGCTCCAAAACCATTTTTGTCAAGACGTCAAAAACCTTTTGGGGCATTTGGGCCAAGTCCAAATCCAACAATTTGCTTGCCTCTTGCAAAAGGTCTTCCCTATATAAGTAGGTGTGACCGTGTTTTTCGGCTGACTCTTGCAAACAATAAATTATGGATGCTCTAATTCTAAATTCGCCGTCCTTTTGTTGACCTGTTGCAACGGCAATTCGGTCGGCGGAAATAAAGCCAATGCCATCAACGTCATCAATGAGTTGATAGGGGTTGGTTTCCACAACGGAAACGGTATCCTCTTTGTAAACGTTGTAAATTTTGACTGCTGTGTGAGCAGTAACTCCAAATTTTTGCAAGTACATAATTGCATCTTGCATTTTTTTCATTTCGTTGACTGCTTTTGATATCTCCGAGGCACGCGCAGAAGAAACGCCCTTTACTTTTGTCAAAAGCAAAGGGGTGTTTTCGATAACGTCAAAGGTCTTTTCGCCAAATTCTTGATAGATTTTTTCCGCAGTCTTTTTTCCTACTCCACGAATAAATCCACTGGAAAGATATTTGACGACACCTTCTTTTGAGTTGGGATTTTCCACAACAAAATCTTCCACCACAAATTGTTCGCCATACTTTTGATGGCTGGCAACGTGACCTTCCAAAGTCAAACGTTCACCTTGTGACAAAATTGGCAAAACCCCAACAACAGTGACAAGTTCGCCGTTGGTTTCCAACGACAAGACTGTGTAACCTGTGTCAGGGTTATTGAAAATTACGTCATGGACGGTGCCTTTTAATTTCATTAGATTGCTACTCCGTATTTGCGTGCACAGCAAACAAGGTTGCCCACAAAGCTGGTTTGTTCCCAACTTGTGTCCTTGCCAAAGTGCGAATAGTTGACGTTTTGAGAATAGATGGGTTGGCGAAGATTTAAGCCGTTGATAATTGCCAAAGGTCTGAAATCAAAAGTTTCTTTGACAATTTGTGCCAATACGTCGTCATCTACCAAACCTGTGCCAAAGGTGTCAACGTCAACGGAAACGGGTTGAGCCTTGCCAATTGCATAGGACAAGTGAATTTGTGCCTTTTTGCAAAGTTTGGATGCGACAAGGTTTTTGGCAACAAATCTTGCCATGTAGGATGCGCTTCTGTCCACCTTGGTGGGATCTTTGCCACTGAATGCACCACCACCGTGAGGGCAGTAGCCACCATAAGTGTCAACGATAAGTTTGCGACCGGTCAAACCACTGTCTGCACCGGGGCCACCCAAAACGAATTGTCCCGTGGGGTTGATGAGATATTGCGTGTCAACAAGCAATTTTTCATCAATGACGGGCTTGACAACGTGTTGGATGACGTCTTTTGCAAGTTGTTCTTGGCTGATTTCGGGGTTGTGTTGAGTGGAGACGACCACTGTTGCAACACGGACGGGTTTGCCGTCGTCGTATTGAACGGTAACTTGTGTTTTGCCGTCGGGACGAAGATAGGTCAAAATTCCTTCTTTTCTTACTTGTTGCAAACGATATGCCAATTTGTTGGCAAGGTCTGCTGCCAAAGGCATCAAGTTGTCCGTTTCGTCACAGGCATAGCCAAACATAATTCCTTGGTCACCTGCGCCAAGCAAATCCAACAATTGACCACCACTTTTGTATTCGCAACTGGAATCGACACCCATTGCAATGTCGGGAGATTGTTTTTCCAAAGAATAGATGATTTTGCAGTTTTCTACGTCAAAACCATTGGTGGCGTTGTAGCCAATTTCTTTGATGGTGTTTTTGACAACTTTGTCATAATCAACTTTTGCATTTGTGGTGATTTGACCAAATACAAAAATTGTGTCAAGGTTGATTGCAACTTCCACTGCAACGCGGGAAAGGGGATCTTGTGCCAACAATGCGTCCAAAATGCTGTCGGCAATTTTGTCGCAAACTTTGTCGGGATGACCTTCGGTAATGCTTTCACTTGTGATAAGTCTTTTACTCATTTGTAATTCCTCTCTTATAAAAAAAGTCTTGCCTAAAAAGCAAGACAGAACACACCTTTTATTTAAAAAAGTTGTCCCATCTTTCAGGTGAAACCTGTGGAAATTAGCACCGTGCAAAACGGTTGCTGTGTCGTCGTCGGGTCCAATCCCTCGAACACTCTTGATAGGCAAGGTAATTGTAACAAAAACAATGGTTGCTGTCAACGAAATATACCATTTGAAAAGTTGGTGTTGCGACAAATATTGAAAATTTGTTCTATTGTTTTTTTAATTTTTGCAGAGACAACGATTTTTGGGCCTTTTGTCGAAAAATTTGAAAATAAAAATGAAATTTTTGACTATAATTTTCGCATTTTGTATTGAAATTAGATATAGTTTTTGATATAATATCCAAAAGTATAAGGACGGGGAGATAAATGCAATATCTCAAAAAAAATGTTTATGACAAAATATACGCGGCCGCCGTGGAAGAATTTAAAGCGTGCGGGTACGCCAATGCTTCCATAAGAAACATTGCATACAACGCTGAAGTTTCGGTGGGCAACGTATATCGCTACTTCACAGACAAAGAATCTCTTTATTTGGCAATCATCAATCCCTTTATCGAATCGGTAAAATCGGGGATTGAAAGCGGAATGATGGTTCCTGGTACGACCACGATTGAAAATGCTCGTCATTTGGTAAACTTTTTGATGAAAAACAGGGACGTCATTTTGATTATTTGCAAAGGCGAAACAAGTTATTATGACAAATTTGTCGATTACATATTGGACGTTGCCTCTGCAAAGATTAAAGACATTTTTGCCAGAGAAGTGGAAAACATTGACGAAATTATTTCCAGCCACGATTTTTACAACGTAATCACACAAAGTTTTGTTTACTCGCTTTTCAAGATTTTGAAAGACGATGAGGACGTTGCAACGCAAGAAAGAAAATGTTGCGAATTGATCACTTTCTACTTTGGCAATTTGAAGTCGAGATTTTATCACTTCCAATTGTGGAACAAAGAATTGAAAGAAGCCAACTAATTTAAAAAAACCAAAGCACACCAATGGGTGATGTCCTTAGCGGAGAATTTACACTTTCACAAAAGTGCAAGCGTCGCATTTGACAGGTCAAACGCAAATATGGACTAAGCCCAAACCCATATAACAAACAGAAAGAGCAAACACGCAAGGCGTAAAAAACCTTATGTGCCTGCTCTTTTTCTGTTAGGTGATATATTCGCTGTGCGAATGCGATATAACCTCGTTATGCTCGGTTGCGATATACCTCGCTATGCTCGGTGCGAT
>JAFQWS010000082.1 GCA_017407305.1 Clostridia bacterium | reverse complement strand
GTGATGGACCAAGCAATGGTGTACGTTTCAACGTTGCCATTTGCCCATACGTAGTTGGTTGTGTCTTTCAAGGTGTAGGTTGCGTTGTAGTCGCCAACGTTTGTATTTGTTGTACCATCAATTGTGTAAAGTGCGTTTGTTGTTGTACCAACTGTGATTGCATTGCCTGTGTAAACAAACGTATTGCTTGTTGTAAGTGTAGGCAACGTTACGGATTGTTTTGCAATTGAAAACTCAACAAGTTTTGTCAAACTGCTGTAGTCCTCTGTGCCTTCAATCGTGAAGCGTACAACGTAGTTGCCTGCATTTGTAGGAATTGTTGTTGTGTACGTGCTGTCGTCTGCATTTGCAACTTTGTACTCAACTTTGATCGTGCCGAATTTTGCTTGACCAACATATGTGTTTGCATTTTGGCCATACGTCCAACCATCAAGGTCGGGCTCAACAATCCAACTGTTGAGTGTTTCGGTAATTTCAAATGCAAGTGTAATTTCTGCTTGGTCAGAGTTAGACCAAACGTAGTTGTTGCTGTCCACCAAACGCAAGACAACGTCATAGAGTCCTTTTTCAATACCACCGTTATTTTCAACAATTGTGTAAAGGGCTGTGTCAACAATGGAAGCAACTTGTGTTGTGCCGTTGTATTCCACTGCTTGAATTGAAGGAACGTTGATTGTTTGTTTTGCAACGTTTACTGTAACAGCCAATTCACGACTTGCGTAGTTGACTGTGTCGGTGGGTGTAAAGACTGCAACGTGTGTTTGTGTACCTGCGTTGCCAACGGTTGTTGCGGGTTGGCAATCTTTCCAAGACCACGTACCATATGTGCTGTCAATCAATGCAACCGTGGAAAGTTTGTCGCCATAAACTGCATTCAACGTGCCAATGGTTTGCGTGTTTTGAATTTGTGCAACCGTCACTGTTGTTGTGACTGATTGTGCAAGGTAGTGGGCGCTTTCGGGCAACGTGATTGTTACCATGTAGTTGCCTGCATTTTTAATTTCGTTTACCGCTTCGCCATTGCGGACGTATGTGTAAACGAGAGTTGTTTCATTGTGAGATACCGTGATTCCACCCAAGGTGTGAACAATGCCGTTGTATGTAAAGGAATAGCTGTTTTGTACTTCGATCGTTGCTGTTGCTTTTTGTACGTTTACCGTAAAGAAATCTTCAACAACAAGGTAATTGTCTGTATCTTCGGGAGTAAATACAGCTTTAAACGTTTGTCCGTTGTCAACGATGGACAAAGTTGAGTTTTCTTTCCATTGGTAGCCGAAAGGTAACGTGATGTCGGAAAGTCTTTGTCCGTAGTATGCCGTCCATACTGTTGTAAAATCTGTGACGGGTGTTGCTTTTGCAATTGTAAATTGGACTGCTTCGCTTGTTGAGCCGTTCCAGTTTTCCGTTGTTTCAACGGATGCTTTTACAAAGTAGGCGCCTGCCGTTGTGGGAACGGATGCAGTGTATTCCACACCATCAACGGAATAGGAGTAAACGATTGTGCCAAAGTTTGTGTTTGCAGTGGGAAGATTTGCACTTTCGCCATACGTCCAACCATTGATTGCAAGATTGGAAATGACAGCTTGTGCTTTCGTGATGGACCAAGCAATGGTGTAGGAGTCTGTGTTGCCTGTTGTCCATTCGTAGTGAGTTGTGTCGTTGAGTGCGATTTCCACTTGATATTCGCCAACGTTTGTTGCGTTGATTGTTCCACCAATTGTGTAAAGAAGGTTTTCTTCAACTTCAACGCTGATTTGGTTGCCTGTAAATACAAAGGAATTGATTGCCAATTCGGGTGTTGCAACTCTTGCTTTTGCTACGTTGAAGTAAACTGTTGTTTCAACAATTTCGTAGTTTGCCGTGTCGTTGGGTGTAAAGACTGCAACGTGAGATTGTCTACCAATTTCGCCAACAGTTGTTGCAGTGCCTGTTTTCCAAGACCAACCGCCAAGTTCATTTTCAGGCAATTGGCCGTTAAAGTCTCCAAGAGTTTGACCATAAAATGCCGATTGTGCAGAAATGGATTGGCTGATGGTTGCTTTTGCAATGCGAACGATTGTCGTTGCAGATGCGCCAAGATAGTGGTCGGTTTCGGGCAACGTGATTGTTACCGTGTATTCACCGGCATTTTTAATTTGGCTTACTGCTTCACCATTGAAAATGTAGGTATATACAAGTTCTGCTTCGTTGTGAGATGCGCTCACGTCGGCAATGGTGTAAACTTCAGTGTTGTAGATTGCTTGGTAAAGTTGTTGTACGTTGGAGATTGTTGCAGTTGCTTTTGCAACGTTGATTGTGATTTCTCCCAAAATAACGTTGTAGTTTTGTGTGTCGACAGGAGTGTATCTAACTTCAAATTTTTGGCCTTGACCAACTTGGTCAAAGGTGGAGGCAGTGGTTGTCAAAACATAGCCTTCTTCCAAGACGATTTGGGAAACAGGATCGCCATAGACAACGTCAAACACTTGTGAAAAATCAGGAGTAGGATTTGCTTTTTCAATTGTGAAAGAAATTTCTTTGCTGGCTGTGTAGAATTGATTGTCAATGGAAAGTTTGATGGAAGGGTAAGTTCCTGCGTTTGTTCCAATTTCCGTTCCGGAAACAGTTACGTCAGAGGTGATTTCCCTTTCGCCATCCCATACGGAGAATTCAACGTGTTGTTTTTCTCCAGTGTAAACGGATGTCAAAGCGTCCACTCTAATTTCTACTTGGCGTTTTGCAACGTCAAAAGTTACTGTATAGGTTGTGGGAAGATAGTTTGTTGCAGTTGCGCCTTCGGGCGTGAATTGTGCCACTGCAGAGAATTTGCCTTCTTCGTTTCTGTCAATTGTTTGTTGTCCATTTTGCCAAGACCAAGTACCATTGCTGTCAACGGCAAATTCAACTTCTCTCAATGCGTTGCCATAAACTTGCAAATGGGCAGTGGCATCACTCAAAACGGGGTTAGAGTTGGAATAGACAATTTTGTTGATTACAAGTTGACCTTCGTCCACCGTCAAGTCAACGTTGACGTTGGTGGTGGTTGCCGTCAAAACGTATTCGCCCGCATCAGGATTGCCAGACGTAACGAGTTGAGAGCCGTTCATCACGTTGATGGAAAGGTAAAGCAAACTTTCATCCAAACCTTGTGCTTGATATGTAAAGGTGGGCAAAGTTTCGCCGTAGTTAATTTCTTGGTCGTCAACGGAAACGGAAACTTGTGCTTTTTCAATGGTCATTACACCCGTATATGCACCCGTATAGTTATTGTCAACGATAGAAAAAGAGAAAGGATATTCACCAGCATCTATTGCCGAACTATTGCCAAAGTACATAACTGTAACTTCTTCTGCAAAGTCGTCATAGGTGGGCATTTTTACTTGACCGTCATAAGTAAACGTTGTTTGGACGTTTTCAAAGGTCAAGACTTTTCTAGCAACTGCAACTTGAACAACTGACTCTATGGGAGAAAATTGCGTGTCAAAAGGAACAAACACAACGTCAAAGGTGTTTTGTCCTGCATTGCCAACGGGTGTCGTCAAATCGTCAACAAACGTCCATTGTCCCACTTCGTTGGAGGGCAATTGAAGTGTTGCCAACGTGTCGCCATAGGTGGCAGTCAACGTGTTCAATTGAGGAGCATTGAGACTGTCTTCAATAAAGACTGCTTCAAAGGTCACGTTGTCATTGAGTGTTGCGGGGATTTCAGGTGTCCAACCTTGGAAAATGTGATTTGCCAAAGTGGGTTGAGCGGGCAATTGAATTTCATCTGCGCTCAAAACCATTTGCGTATCGACAATTTCGCCGTTTGCAACAAAAGTCACTTGATATTTGACTGTGAATTCAATGGTAAATTCACGGCCTTCATATTCAATGATCAATGTTTTGTCACCAACAGAGTCGGTGCTGTCGCAAGACACCAACATAGAACTGTTCACTTGAACGTATTCTGTGCTGAATAGTGTAATTTTCAAAGTCAAGCCCGACAAGTCAATGGTGGAGTTGTATGCAACTTCGTCATTGAATCGGGAAGTGTCAAGTTCATATTCTGTTTGAAAACCTTGGCAAGCACAAAGTGTGCCAAAGCAAATCAAAAGCAACAGCAATATGCAAATTGACGCTTTTGTTTTTCTAAATTGTTTCATGATAACCTCCTACTGGTATATCTTGTGTTTTCTTTGTTAATCAAAAATGTAAATATTGTTATATGCATCGGATGATGCTAACAAATCCTTTTGGTGGTTAGGCAAGAAGGTTCCTGTGTTGTCGTGCAACATAAAGTAAAATGCTTCTCTGCCTGCTGCTGCTTCCAACAATTCTCTGTCAATTTCCGACAAAGTTACTTGGTATCCTTGGAAAGCATGGAAGGAATAATTTTCCGTTTCAAATACGCCGTAGTTTTTGCCACCGCCAAAGAAGGCAACTCCACCGTGGACGTATTTTTCATTGTTGACTGTGCAAATAATGTTTTTGAATTTTTCTTGTTCGGCAACTGCTCCGACCAGTTCTTTTACGTCAAAGCGCAAAAGTTGAGCGTACGTTTCGTCAAGGCATTCAATCAAAGTACTGCTGTCCACCGAGTTGAGGGGTTTCCAGTCGTAAATTCTTACGTCACCTTCAAAGGTGAGTTTTGCGCCGTAACTTGTTTTTGCCAAGTTTTTCCAATTTGCAATAAAGGATTCGTAAAACGTTCCCGCTCCGTATTGAGAGCCGTCTGCAAGCATTGCGCCTGAGAAGTGCGAGTCAATACCAATGGAGAAGATGCCTGCATCTTTCAAAACGCTGTTTTTGATTGTTACAAACGTTTTGATGTAAGTTTGATCGTAATTTGCTTTTTGGCTTTGGGACATTTCTTCATATTGAAGTTGTTTGGGGAAAGAGAGCGTGTCGTCTCCAATGCGAGGGGTGGGGTTTTCGTAAGTTCCGTCCACAAAGAGGTTTGTACCCATACGGATGATAAATTCTCTGCCATTGGACAAGACGCTGTTTTTGATGTTGACGTGGATTGCTTTTGTTTTGTCTTGGCTGTCACCAAAGATGCGCATTACCGTACGTCCGTTGGAAATTCGGCAATATTCAAAGTTGACGTTGTCGCCAAAGACTTCAACGGTTGTTCCCACAAGGTTGAGGTCGGTCAAATCAATGTTGCCTTCTTCGTCTGCTTCAAGTGTGCAACCACGTAAGTCGACGTTGTTGAGTGTTACGTTTTCGTAAACTGCAAAGCATACGTTGTCTTGACCTTTTACACTGATTGCGCTGGACTCACTTGTCGTCATGCTGACAAAGTTGAGGGGACCTCTAAAAATGGTGTTTTCGGTGGGGGACAAAGTGCTGTCCAAAGTGCCCATCGTAAGGTTGTGTGCGTTGATTATTTTTCCATTGCCGTACACGTCGTTTTTAAATTGCAACAAAACTTTGATTTTTGCTTGTTCAAGTCTTTCAATGTTGTTGTAATAGGTTGTGTCGTATGTGGAGTTGATTTCTACAAATTTTGTATAATCCAATTGACCGTCAATCTTTCCAAAGTCTTTGTCAATGTTTGCTTGCAAAACGACCACTTGGTTGGAAGTTGTTGCGTTGTACAAATCTTCATAGGAATAGACGTTTACACCGTCCAAAACACAGCGAAGTGTATAGGGGGTGGAACTCAATTCAACACCATGGTAAGAGAAGGTTGCCACAAAAGTAACAAGGTGTGCGCCTGTTCCTTCTTGCAAGGTAATGATGCCGTTGCTGTTGATTGTTGCAACCGTGTTGTTGCTGTGCCAAGAAACGTTGTCCAAGAAAGTATCGTCAACGTCGTTCAAATTTCCCAAAGAGTAGGTGATTTCAAACGTTGACAAACTGCCGTCGGCATCTGTTCTGCCAATGGTGCGAATCCCTTCAATGCCATAGTTTATATTTTCTGCAATTTGTGTAATGGAGAAGTCTTGGGGTTTGACAATGACTGTTTTTTCAAATTCAACGTGTTCGCCGGGGTTGTATTGGTTGTAAACGGTCAAAGAAATTTTGCTGATACCTGCTTTGTCTGCACGAACGATTACCAAATCGCCTGCAACCATCAAACCGATGTTGTCGTTGTTTGACGTGGGATCTTCAAAAGCGTAGACAAGATCGGAATTGATTACAATGGACAAAGACGTGTAAGTTGACAAATCGAGTACGTTGATGTCGTTTGAACCAATTGTTGCCGTGGGTTTGTTGTAACGTTTGATTGTGTGTTCTCTTTCGCCAACAACAACGCCTTCTTTGACTGCTTTAAAAACTACCACTACGTCACCAACAAAGGACTTATCCAAAAATGTGTAGGCAATCTTTTGTTTTTGTTCATCCAAAGAAACGCTCAAAACTGATTGTTGTTCGTCGTCTTTGAGAGAAACGGAATAGGTGCAGTCGTCTTGCATATCTTGGGAGTAGTCAATTTCACCGGAGTCTTCCCAAGTGTAAATTGTTCCCGTTTGCATAACTGCGTTTTTCAAAAACTTGGCTTGAAATCTTACGTTGTTTTCAATTGCTGAAAAGTTTGCTTCATTGCCATTGGCATCCATCCAATAGACAAAGGTGTAACCTTGTTTGGTGGGATCTAAGGGCAATTGGATTTCGCTGGAATTGAGAACGAATTGAGTTTCAACCACGTTGTTGTCAACAACAAATTCCACTTTGTATTTTACTGTGAAAGTCACTTCAAAGGTTTGTTCTTGAAATTCAATGACAATTTTCTTTTCGCCCACGCTAGAAGTGTCCAAGTCGGAAAGTTCTTGATTGATCATATCTTGCGTGACGGGCAAGGTTCTTACGTCTTCACCTGTTGTGATTTTAACGTTCAAACCACCCAAAGTTAGCGTTCCGTTCAATTCCACGATTGAGTTGAAATTGTCAGAGTTCAATTGATAGGACGTTTGTGTACAAGCCACCATACAGCCTACCAACATAACAACGCATACGATTGTCAAAAGTAATGTCGTAAATTTTTTCATAAGAGTTCTCCATTTATTAGAAGTTGGGGTAAACAACGATTGTTTTTGTCAAGGTTACAACGTTGTTTTGTGTATCTGTGATTGTAAGGGTAAGTACCACCGAACCTTGGTTCAACCCTTCGATTGTGATTTGACCGTCGCCCACCGTCACGTTGATGAGATTGGACGTTTGGTCAAAGGAAACTTGGACGTCAACGGTTGCATCTTGGGGTGTGACGTTGAAATACAACGTTTGTGTTGTGCCAACCATTACGCCAAAGGAGTTGCCTGCTTCCAACCAGTTTGCCGACAAACCGGGTTCAACACGAACAATGGTGCATTGTTTGGTTGTGGACGTTCCGTTGATGGTGACCGTGATGGACAAGGTCAATTCTCCAAAGAAGGTTTCATCTACAAAGGTGCAAACGATTGCGTCTTGGTCTGCATGTTTTTCAGCCGTTGCAATGTGAGAAGCATCTTCTCCGTCCAACGTCAAAGCAAAATCAAGGTCGAAGTTTTCTGCATCTACCGAGTACATTACAAAAACGGAATTGCGAGAAGTTTCCACACGTTCTTGCACAAGGTCCAAAACGTCTTGGTTTACAACGGTTATTGTTACCATTGCAGAAATTGTTTGGTCGTGTTGTGACGTTATCGTTATCGTGGTTGTTCCCGGTTTCAAACCGGTGACAACGCCTTGGTTGTTTACGCTTGCAACAGTTTGGTCTTCCACTTGATAAGAAAGAGCTTTGTTGCTGACGTTTGCAGGCAAGAAGGTGGTGGAGATGGTTGCAGTTTGTCCAACGAAGAGTTCATCACTGCTCAATGAACATTGAATTGATTGCAAAGGTTGCAAGCTTCTTGAATCCACTTGAAGGGTAAATCCGGCTTTGTAACCACCGTCTTTTGTTTGTACGACAACTTGCGCTTTGCCCGTTGAGGTGGGTGTCAAGGTGCAAGTTTCGTGGTCGTATTTAAATTGTGCCAAGGGCGAGCCGTCCACTTGTTCAAAGTAAACATCCACTTCCTTGTTTGTGGCGTTGGTGGGATAGACAACGTAGTCAATTGTGTATTTGCCACCGTCTTCGTCATCAAGGTTGACGTAAACCATGGGGTTGCCCCCTTCGAGAATTATTTCCAGTCCTGTGACGGGAACTTGTATTGCGATGCTTACGCTGTTTGCCGTTGTAAATAGGCTCAACATCAAAATCAGTGGCAAGGCAAGAATTAACAAAATCAATCTTTTATTCATACGCGCCTCCCTACATAACCAACGTTGCAAAACGTTTTTCAATTTTGAAGGTGTAGTAAACGACTGCCACCGTCAAATAGACAACGCTTCCTACAAGGGGAATGACGTAAGCAAATATGGGTTGCAATATAAACAGTTGGAAACTGCTGTTTGACAAAATATTGATGATTACTGCGGACAAGCCAATAAGCAAAGCCAAAATCAAACCAACAAAGACCACTTTCGTGATTGTTCTGTTGCTGACGGCTTCCATTTCGGCGGGAGTTGCCGACACGTTGCAATGTTTAAGATCCATTTTGGTTGCGACAAAGATTTGTGCCGTGGAAAACACCAAACCGACAAACGTTGCAATGAGTGCGTCTGTCCAAGACAAACTTGTTGCAAAACCAAGCAAAATGGTGCTTGCCAAAACGGAAAGAGAGCTTACTATTGCGCAAAACAAAACTTTTGCCAACAACAAGGTTTTTGCTTTTACGGGGAACACCTTTGATTTGAGTGCAGTAAGACCGTCACGAGAAACGTTTGTTGCACAAAAGGTGTTTGTCAAAATGCTGAATACCAACAAAATCAAAAGTGCCAAAGGGAAAGTCAAAGACAAACCCAAAGCATTTTCAATCAAAGATTCAAACAAGGTGTAGCAACTGTAAACCATAAAAGGCATTGCCGTTGCAATGGCAAAATAGGAAAACAGTTGGTTGGGGTTGCGGAAAACGGTCACAAACTCTTTTTTAATCAAAGAAATCAAAGGATTGAGTTGGTTGTAGTTGCGACTCTTTTGAAAAGGTTGGGAAACAATTTCGTTTTTGTATAACGTTGCGTAGTACAAGTGTTTGGAAATTGTATATACGACAAGAACCGAAAGACCAGCCAATGCCACAGCCAACGTCAAGGAAACAAACAAGTTTTGTCCAAAGATAATGTTGGCAAATGCGTTGATGGGGTAAACGTTCAACATTGTTTGAAGGGTTGTTACAAAGGCTTCGTTGAAAAGGTGTTTGATAGAGCCCGTTTCCAACAAGGATTGAACCAAGCCAAGCAACAAAGAGTACAAAACAAATGCAACAATGAGTAAGACACTGAGCAAGATAAAAATCAACCAATACTTGTTGCTGATAAATTCCATAAACTTGATGTAGGGAATTACAAACAAGGTGGCAATCAAAAAGGCAACGAGGGGCATTGTCAACCAAACGACCATGGTAAAAAGCCAAAAGGTTGCACCCACGTCAACAGCAAGAGCAAAAATGACGTTTACAGGAACAATCAAACAAAAGTTGAGGGCATAGTTCCAAATCATCAACGTGCAAAGTTTGCTCATAAACAAAGTTTGTTGTTTGATGGGCAACCTCAAGAAAAGGTGTTTATCCTTTTGTTGAGAAAAGGTGGAACGCATTTTTTCCACGCAGGCAAAGGACGTTGCAAAGATTATGACGAAATAACAAACGTTGAGCAATTCGCTTGCCCTTTCAATTGGTGCAGAAACTTTGTCCACCTTCACCGTCACGTAAGTGTCGGCAATGGTGTAAACAAGCCCAAAGAAAGTTGTCAAGATAAGCAAAGTTATGAGCAAGGACAAAATTGTTCCCACAACGTCCCCTTTTCGCTTTTGAGACGCGAAGGGAAATTGCGTTTTTAATTCGTGTTTGAAAAGGATTAAAAATTCGTTCATACTTTTGCTACTCTCTTTGTGATGGACAAGAAATATTCTTCCAAGTCCTTTCCTGTCTTGTGAAATTCTTTAATGTTGATTTCTTCCAAAATGCGACCTTGGTCAATTATGTAGACTCTGTCGCAAAGTTTATCTACCACGTCTAAGTTGTGCGAAGAAAAGATTACCAAATTGCCTTCTTGGCTGTGTTTTTTGAAAAATGCTTTTACTTGGCTGGAAGTATAGGGGTCCAAGCCAACCATGGGTTCGTCCAAAATGAACACTTTGGGGTTGTGAATGAGCGCACCCATAAAGGAGATTTTTTGTTTCATACCATGTGAATAGGAAGAAATAGGGTTGTAGATGGAATCGCCCAAAGCAAACATTTGTTGAAACAATTCAACGCGGTCTTTTCTATCTTCTTCTGATACGCGATAAACGTCTGCCATAAAGTTGATAAATTCAAAACCGGTCATTCTTTCAAAAAGTGTAAATTCATCGCTTACGTAACCAAAATTGCGTTTTGCATCAATGGGATTTTTTGCAAGGTCAAAACCGGCAATTGTGATGGTTCCTTGTTCATAAGGGTGCATACCCGTAATACATTTGATGGTTGTGGATTTACCTGCGCCGTTGTGTCCCAAAAGACCGACGATTTCGCCACCCTTTCCGTTGAGGGAAATGTTTTCGATGGCGTAACCATTTTTTCCATTGTATTTTTTTGCGAGATTTTCTACTTTCAACATGATGATGCTACTTTCTCCTAAGTGTTTGATTTAAGTGTAGTATGTGTATTTGTTCAAAACAGCAAAAAGCATACAAAAGGCCTTGTCGCGACAATCGACTTTTGAACGTATTTTTTTGTTGATTTGAGCAAATAAACTAGTAAAAAGGTTTGGGCATTGAAAAATATGTCAAATTTTGACCAATTAAAAAGGCGCGCGAAAGAGCAGTTGTTTAAAGTTTTAACAAAGCACGTAAAAGACATAAGAATGCCTTGGCAAACTTATTGCGTCAAATTTGGCAAAAAAGCCCTATTAAAATGAAAAATTATGAAAGAAAATGTTGGAGTTCCAAGAAAAGTTTTTGACGGAACCCTGTTGTAGAAGAATAATTGGAAGATGTATAAATATTTTGTTGAACCTTTTCTTCAAAGGTATAACGCTTGGAAATGGCAATGTCAAGTGCTTGCACGAAGCAAAGACATGCAAAGAAAGGAATAAGGCTGATGAAAGCAAGGTTGATGAAAACCCCAAACAAACATCTCAAAACAGCCAAAACACTCGTTGCGCCGGAAATGGTTTCAACAACGTTACCAATGAAAGATACAACTTTGTAAGAAAGCGTTTGCGCCAAGAAGTTGTAGATTTGGTAGTAGTTTGAAAGAAGAAAAATAAGCACGACAAGAACAAGAACAACTCCAACAAAGGACTTGCCCATTTTGCCGATAACTTTGCGAGTTTTTTGAATTGTGGTTTCAATGTCGTGGGGTGTCAAAAGAAAATGAATCAGTTGATACAACGAGGGTGCCAACAACAAGAGACCAAAAATCAAACTTTCCACTCTGTTTTCTCCTTTTTGATGTATTTAGCGCGCATACACACGTGCGCACACGCACGCTATTATATATATTATTATACTATATGATTTTTCGTTAGCAATAAAATGTGTCGCGCTAGGTAGTAACATTTTTAAATAAATGAAAAAATTCACTTCCTTTTTCCTCCCAAAAGGCCGATTTTAGAACAATTGTTCCAATATCTCTTTGGTTTCGCAAAATTTTGGCAACAATTTGTCAGAGAATTTTGTCAAAATATAAAATTATTTGCAAAAAAGTCAAAAACCTTGCAAATTTTCCTCGCCTTGTGTTAAAATAAAAAGGCTTTTGGGGGTGTGGCTCAGTTGGTAGAGCGTGACGTTCGCAACGTTAAGGCCGTGGGTTCGAATCCCATCATCTCCACCATACGGGTGACTGCGCCT
>JAFQWS010000081.1 GCA_017407305.1 Clostridia bacterium | reverse complement strand
CCACCGCCGATCACAAGACCGGCCGATGCCATGGAAATGAGAATTGACGTAATTGCCGAACTGCTTTGTACCAAAGCGGTAAAAACAACACCAATGACTAAAAGCAACAAAGGATTGGAAATGGATGCCAACAAATCGACGACCATTTGGCTTTCTTTGACAATGCTCATGGAGTCGGACATAATTTGAAGACCAACAAAGATCATGCCAAGACCGCCCAAGATGTTACCGATGGAGCGAACTTTTTCCTTTTTGGCAAACATAACCATAAAGATACCAATGCCACAAACAGCCACGGCAATGTCAGAAAAACTGAACGCTTGCAATGCTGCAATTTGTGCAGTAACCGTTGTACCAATGTTTGCGCCCATTATGATGGCTGTTGCTTGGTAAAGAGTCATGATACCTGCGTTTACAAAACCGACCACCATGACGGTTGTCAAACCGGAACTTTGCACCAACGCCGTTACCGAAAGACCGATACCTACGCCAACGAAAGCATTGTCGTTTGTCTTTTTGAAAAGGTCTCTGATACCTTTGTTTGCAAGACGTTCCATGTTGTCTTGCAACAACTTTACCGCAAACAAAAAGACGCCCAAGCCTGCGAGTATGCCACATACTGCATATACGTACGGCATATATATTCCTCCTAAGTGTTAACGAAATTAAACTGCTCACAAAAAGACAAGGGCTTTTACGTGAGAGACAAACGTCGTTTGCAAAATAATTATAGCATAATAAAAACCTTATTGTCATTTGTTTTTTATCAATTTGCTCAACTGCGGTATTCTTCCAGAATCTATGCAATGTTGTGCAAAATAAAAAAAGTTATTTTGACTTAAACAGTTGAAAATTTTTCCGTTTTATTATATACTATCTAGGCTGAGCAAAAACTTGGCAAAAAACTCAATATTTGGAGAGGTGTCGGAGTGGTCGAACGAGCACGATTGGAAATCGTGTAAACGCTAATACCGTTTCATGGGTTCAAATCCCATCCTCTCCGCCAACAAAAAAGACGACACTGGCTTATGCCCTGCTCGTCTTTTTTTTATGCTCCAAAGGCGGGAGTTTGAAATAACGTGACGTTCGCTTACGCTCACTATTCCGTCGCAACAACACGTTGCTCCTTGCAAATCCCATCCTCTCCGCCAAAAACACGAGACAACTTGTCTCGTGTTTTTTGATTTATAAAGTAAAAACTGATAGATTGTTTGAAAACTTTTCTAGTGAGTATTGGCTTGCAGTTTATTATGTGATATAATTTTACAAAGGTAATGCGCATGAACAAAAAAGGTCAATATATAATTGAATATGCTGATTTGATGGAAGAGTGGGATTGGGAAAAGAATAACCTTCTCGGTATTTTTCCCGACAAATTATCCTACGGCTCGGCAACAAAAGTTCATTGGAAATGCAAAGAAGCGCACGAATGGATGGCTAGCGCGAATCATAGAACACGTGGTAGAGGATGCCCTTTTTGTGCTGAAAAACAACGTAGAATTACTCATGCATCAACCATCCGAGAACGTAGAGGCTCTCTTGTAGCAAATTTTCCCGATTTAGCAAAACAGTGGCATCCAACAAAAAATGGAAATCTTTCACCAGACAACATTACTTCGGGTTCAAAGAAAAAAGCATGGTGGCTTTGTGATAAAGGACATGAATGGCAAGCAGCAATCAAAAGCAGATCTAAAGGTGTAGGCTGCCCCATTTGCTCTGGGCACCAAGTTTTAGTTGGTTATAATGATTTAGCAACTTTAAGGCCTGATTTGGCAAAGGAGTGGGATTATGATAAAAACACAATAACCCCACAAGAAGTTACCCTTGGTTGCACAAGAAAGGTTTGGTGGAAATGTGATAAAGGGCATGAATGGCAAACAACCATAGCGCATAGGGCAGAAGGAACAGGATGCCCAATCTGTTCGGGCAAAAAGGTGCTGGTTGGATACAACGACTTAGCAACATTGAATCCAAAACTTGCGAGCGAATGGCATCCCACCAAGAACGACCGTCGCACTCCAAAAGATTTTACACAAAATTCCAATAAAACAGTCTGGTGGATGTGCGAACAAGGGCATGAGTGGAAAAGCAGTATAATTAACAGGACAAGAGGAAATAATTGTCCAATTTGTTCTTCTGAATTTAAAACAAGTTTTCCAGAACAGGTAATATATTATTATTTTAATCAATTAACAGAGGCAAGAAGTCGCCATTTGTTTGATAAGCGTACAGAAGTAGATGTTTATTTGCCTAAATTTAAAATTGCAATAGAATATGACGGAATTTATTATCACGAAAGAGAGGACGCCCAAGTTAAAGAAAAGATAAAGAATCAAAAATTAAAAAAGTTAGACGTCCGTTTAATTAGAGTTAAAGAAATCGATCCGGTTCCTGAGCAAATGCGAGTTGATGACACTATTTATACCGCCTTGTATTATAGTGCTTCTAACTTAAAAAAAATGATGGATGAGCTGTTGTCTTATGTTTCTATGCTAACAGGAGTTCCACTTAAAATAAATGTTGATTTGGATAAAGACCGCAACAAAATACACGAAATATATATACATAGCAAAAAGACAGCATCTATTGCAAAACTAATGCCTGAACTTGCAAAAGAGTGGCATCCAACAAAGAATGGGAAACTCAAACCTGAACATCTTACAATAGGTTCAAACAAAAAAGTTTGGTGGATGTGCGAAAAAGGGCACGAATGGCAAGCAGTAGTAAACAGCAGAAAAACTGGAGTAGGTTGCCCTTATTGCTCAAACAAAAAGGTATTAGCTGGAGAAAATGATTTAGCAACAACAAACCCACAACTTGCAAGTGAATGGCATCCAACAAAAAATGGCAATTTAACGCCACAACAAGTAACTAGAGGTTCAAATAAAAAGGTATGGTGGAAGTGTAAAAAAGGTCATGAATGGCAAGCCGATGTTTCTGATAGAAGTCAAGGCCAGGGTTGCCCTTATTGTTCAAACAAAAAGGTATTAGCTGGAGAAAATGATTTAGCAACAACAAACCCACAACTTGCAAGTGAATGGCATCCAACAAAAAATGGCAATTTAACGCCACAACAAGTAACTAGCGGTTCAGATAAAAAGGTATGGTGGAAATGTAGTAAAGGCCACGAATGGCAAGCAATTATTGGCGATAGAAATAAAGGGAAAGGCTGTCCGTATTGTTCTGGGAAAAAAGTTTTAATAGGCTATAATGATTTAGCAACTATTAATCCGAAATTAGCAAAAGAATGGAATTATGAAAGTAATGGTGCCTTAAAGCCAGAAGAATTTACTGCAAATAGTAATAAAAAAGTATGGTGGAAATGCGATAAAGGACACGAGTGGCAGGCGACTATTGCAAGTAGAAATGCAGGTCGTGGCTGTCCATATTGTTATAAGGAGAAACGAAAGAAAAAGAATGAAAAAGTG
>JAFQWS010000080.1 GCA_017407305.1 Clostridia bacterium | reverse complement strand
TGATTGGTTTCCCCAACGTAGGCAAATCCACCTTATTGTCGGTGGTTTCTCAGGCAAAGCCCAAAATTGCCAACTACCACTTTACGACACTTTCCCCCAATTTGGGCGTAATAAATTGTCACGGACAAACGTTTGTTATGGCAGACATCCCCGGTTTGATTGAAGGTGCCTCTTTGGGCGCAGGTCTGGGACACGCATTTTTGAGACACGTCGAACGCACCCGTTTGTTTGTGCACGTTTTGGACATTTCCGGCAGTGAAGACAGAGATCCTATTGAAGATTTTGAAAAAATCAACAATGAAATTTCCAGTTACAACCCCAAACTCAAACGCATACCCCAAATTGTTGCAACAAACAAAATGGATATGCCCAACGCTGAAGAAAATTTGAAGAAATTCAAAGCAAAGTATGGCAACAGATACAAAATCGTACCTGTCACAACCATCATTGCCGAAGGTTGCGACACACTCATTGAAATGTGTGCCGACTTGTTGGCAAGATTGCCCGCTCAAGAACCTTTGCAAATTGAACCTTCACTTCTTGGTGAAAAGGAAGCAAAACCTCGTTTTGCAGTTGAAAAGTTGGACGACGGCGTGTTTGAAGTTACAGGCTCGTTGATTGACACAATGATTAGAAAAATCGTTGTTTCAGACAACCAAAGTTTCAGATATTTTGAAAAAGTTTTGCGTGACGAAGGCGTTATTTCCACACTCAAAAAGCAAGGACTTAAAGACGGCGACACAGTTATCATTGGTGACGTGGAATTTGAATATACGGATTAGATAATTATGCTTACAACAAAACAAAGAAGTGTTTTGCGTTCCAGAGCAAACACTCTAAAACCCACAATTTTTATTGGCAAAGAAGGCTTGACGGAAAAGGTGTTGAGCCAACTTGACTTTGAACTTTTCGTGCACGAACTTGTCAAAGTCAGCATTTTGCAAAGTTGCACCCTTCCTGCAAAGGAATTGTTGCAAATTTGTTCAGAAAAATTGTCTGCACAACCTGTTTGCGCAATTGGCAAAAAGTTTGTGTTGTACAAATTTAGTGAGAAAGAAAATATTAATCATATTCCTTTGGAATAGTTATTTGGAGGTTTTCCTATGAACATTATGTATCTTAGCGCAGAAGTTGAACCCTATGCAAAAACGGGTGGTTTGGGCGACGTTATTGGTGCGTTGCCACGTGAAGTTGCAAGACACGAAGACTGCAAAGTTTCCGTCGTTATGCCCAGATATACTGCAATCATCCCTTCCAACTACTTGGATGGCGAAATGAGTTATGTCGGCGAATATGACGTAAAGGTAAACTGGCGTACACAAAGATGCAAAGTATATACCATTTACAAACACAAAATCAACTTCTATTTTTTGGACAACGAATACTATTTTTCCGGTAACAAAGTGTACTCGGACAAAGAAGTGGAGCAATTTGCATTTTTCTCCAACGCATGCTTGGGTTTGATCGAATTTCTCAAATTGAAAGTGGATTTGTTGCATTGCAACGACTGGTCCACAGCACTTGTCCCCGTCCTTTTGGATGCGTACTACCGTGAAAAACCTTTGTTTGCAAAAATCAAAACGTTGTTTACAATTCACAATATGCGCTATCAAGGACGTATCACGTTGCACGAAGCCAACGACTTGATTGGTTTGCCCGCAGAATATTGGACAGAAGATCAAATGTGGCACAAATACGGCATCAACTTGATGAAAGGTGCTCTTATTCACGCAGATGAAATCACGACCGTTTCGCCCAGCTATGCAAAAGAAATCAGAACCTCCTTCTATGGCGAAGGTCTCAACGAAACAATTGACAAAAACTACAAAAAATTGTCCGGTATCGTCAACGGTATTGACTATTTGAGATATGACCCTGCAACGGATACCAAAATTTACTACAATTACTCTCGCGAAAACTGGAAAGAAGGCAAAAGACAAAACAAAATGGCACTTCAAAGAGAAGTGGGTTTGCCTGTCAATCCCGACGTACCCCTTTTGGGTATCGTTGCACGTTTGGTAGAACAAAAAGGTGTTGGCCTTATTCAAACGGCAATGCACTATTTGTTGCAACGTGGTATGCAAATTATCGTTTCGGGCAGTGGTGAACCCGCAGTTGAAGAAATGTTCAACTACTACGCATCAAAATATCCCGACAAGATTTCCGCACAAACGGTATTCTCCGATCAAATGGCACACAAAGTTTATGCCGGCAGTGACCTTTTCTTGGTTCCCAGTATGTTTGAACCTTGTGGCTTGACACAAATTATTGCATTGAAATACGGCTCTGTTCCCATCGTTAGAGAAACGGGTGGTTTGAAAGATACCATTTTCTCCTACAACGAACACACAGGACAAGGCAATGGTTTCTCTTTCCACCAATACAACACCAACGACATGGTTTACACAATTGACCGTGCATTGGATTTCTACTACAACAGAAGGGGTGAATTTGACACAATCGTCAACAACGGCTTCAACTGTGACTACTCTTGGAAAGAGTCTGCAATAAAATACATAGATCTTTACAAGAAAGTTTGCCGTAGAAGAGCAAAAACGACGTCCGGTCAAACAACAAAAACGACCAAAACGTCAAAAACAACCAAAAAAGCATAAAAATGAAAATTCTAGTTGTTTCAGATCTTCATGGCAACTTGGACGCGTGCAAACTTGTTTGGGAACTTTATCAAAAGGAAAACCCCGACAAGGTTGTCATGTGTGGTGACATTTTTGAGGGTTGGTATGGCAACAATTCCGACCAAATGAACGCCATTTTCAACATGATGTCGGGCAAGATTTACTCGGTAAAGGGCAATAATGACAGCGACGAAGATTGTCGTTTTGCACCCTTTACTTTTGTGGGCAATCTTGTTTGGCAACACTTTTCAAGGCAGTTGTTTTTCACACACGGACAGCGCTACAACAGGATGATATTGCCACCTATACTCAACAAAAACGACCTTCTCGTTTACGGACATACGCACGTCGGCAGTTTGTCGCGTATAAAAGGCTTGTACGTACTCAACGTGGGGTCTTTGTGGTTGCCTCGTGGCAAAGCGCCCAAAACTTATGGAATTATTGATGACGAGGGCGTTTTTCTCAAACTGTTGGACGGCACCATTGTGGACAGTTTCAACTTTGAACAAACTGACCAATTGGACTAAAAATAATACAAATTCAAAAAGACTTGGCTTTTGCCAAGTCTTTTTTTTGCATACTTTTTTATTTTGAAAAGTAAGATATAGTGCACTTTACAAGTGGTGCACAAAATAAGTTCTTTTTCGACAAAACCTGTCAAAAAGTGCAATCGTGGGGGTTGTATAATTTTGTTTAGCAAAAAATCAAAAATTCTTTTGGCATTGTTGTCAGTTGTGGTGGCGCTTACAATTTGCACAAGTTTTGTGTTGGTATTTGCCAACACTCGTCTTGTTCCTGTTTACAAAGTGAAACGACAAGACAACAAAATTGCCATTTCCTTTGATGCCGCGTGGGGTGCTGACAAAACTTTGGGAATTTTGGATATTTGTGACCAATATGGTGTAAAAGTCACCTTTTTCTTGGTGAGTTTTTGGATGGAAGCCTACCCCGACATGGTGGCGGAGATTGCCCGACGTGGTCACGAAATTGGAACGCACAGCAAAACCCACCCTCAAATGTCAAAACTGTCTAAAGAGGAAATAAAGGAAGAATTGACCTATTCCGTTGGGCAAATTGTCGCCATAACAGGTCAAGAAGTCACTTTGTTTAGGCCACCTTTTGGCGACTATGACAACAAATTGATTGACGTGGCAACAAGTCTCAATCTTGCAACAATTCAATGGTCGGTGGATTCGTTGGATTGGAAAGGTCTGTCCGGACAAGAAATTGCCACAAGGGTGCAAAAGGCAAAACCCGGTGACATAATTTTGTGTCACAACAACAGCGACCACATTTTGGATGCCTTGCCTGCAATATTTCAATGGGCAAAAATCAAAGGGTTGGAATTTGTAACCATTGGACAACTTTTGCATCAAAACTACACCATAGAAAAGGATGGCACAATGGTGCCAACAGATAAAATAACAGGAGATTTCAAATGAACTACTCAACAAGACAAAACAATTCTGTCACACTTTCAGGAACAATCGTTACGAATCCACAATTTTCGCACGAATTATACGGCGAAAAGTTTTTTGAAATTATGCTTTGTGTCAAGCGACTTTCTTCGGCAAGTGATTTGTTGCCGGTATGCTTTTCCGAACGGCTTGCGCCAATGGACTATTTTGAAATTGGCAAGGAAATCACCGTATTGGGGCAATTTAGAAGTTACAACAAGTTGGTGGATAATCACTCCAAATTAATGTTGTGTGTGTTTGTCAAGGAAGTGTCCTCACTCAACAACGACGTAAACCCCAACTTGATTGAATTGTCCGGATACATTTGCAAACCGCCCGTTTTTCGCACAACTCCCTTTGGACGTGAAATTTGCGACCTTTTGTTGGCAGTAAATCGTGCTTACAACAAAAGCGACTACGTCCCGTGCATTGCATGGGGAAGAAACGCGCGTTTTGTGTCCGGTTTGCCCGTGGGCGAAGCCATATCCATCAGTGGACGCGTACAATCAAGGCAATACCAAAAGAAATTGAGCGAAACGGAAGTGCAAACAAAAACTGCCTACGAAGTAAGCGTTTCCAAGGTGGCTTTGGGAAGCGATTGCAAAACGACAAGCGAACTTTACGCTCAGGCACTCAATCAATAAAAACAAAAAAAGCACCTGCTTAGCGTGATACTCTTAACGGAGTATCACGCATCGAGATAAATCCCTCGCGGGATTTTCGATATACGCCTGTGGCGTTCGATATGTGCTGACGCACTCGATATGTTTGCTAAGCAAACGAGGGATTTATCTCATATCGAATTGGCGCGTAGCGACAATATATCGAGTTCGAGCAAAGCGAGAACATATCGAGTGGGCGAAGCTCACATATCGACAAGAAAAACAAGAGCAAGAATAAGAGGAAATCCTGCTATTCTTGCTCTTTCTATTTGTAAAGGGGTTTGGGCTTAGCCCATATTTGCGTTTGACCTGTCAAATGCGACGTTTGCACTTTTGTGAAAGTGTAAATTCTCCGCTAACGACATCACCCATTGTGTAGGTGCTTTTTTGTTGCATTTTTTCAAAAGATTTAGCCAACGTAACCAAACAATGGAGCAACGTTGCTCAAATCATTCCAATCTTCAGCCCACGTTTGAGGTTGTTGTGGTGCACGGCAATAGATGGCAAAAAGGAAAGGATTGTAAGCAATTGCTTCAGAACAAACGTATTGAACGCTTTCGGGAATTACGAAACCAATTACGTTTGTGGAATACAATGCACCAGTAGCAATCAAAACCGTACCGTCTTCAACGGTGTAAAGACCGGTGTAAGAATAATCAACCGTCAACAAATAGTCGTTTACGTAAAGACCACCACGAACGTTGCCAGAGCCATTTGAAACAGTTTGCCAGTTGTCCGGATTGCTATAAAAAGCCGTATCAAAGATGATATTTGCGCCAATGTGTGTCAAGCCGTCAGGCAAGGAAAATTGTGACAAAGCAAGGTTGTATTCAAAAGCACAATCTCCGATAGATTTCAAACCCTCGGGCAATTCAACAGCAGTCAAATTGCAACCATAAAAGGCATATTCGCCAATGACTTTCAAACTTTCGGGAAGGTAAAGGGTTTCAAGAAGTGAACAATTTCTAAAAGCCCAACCGTCAATGGTGTGGATGGAATCGGGTAAAAATTGAGTATCTCTCAAATTGAAACAATCACTAAATACGCCCCAACCGATGGTATCAATGGTGGAGGGGATTGTTACGTACACCAAATTGGCGCAGTTGTTAAAAGTGTACGTACCCAACGTCGTTGCTCCTTCTTCAAATACGACACTTGAAAGAGAGGTGCAATTTTGAAAAGCATATTCGCCAATAAAGTCAACGTTGCCACCAACGTGCAAAAGTTCAATCAAAGAGCAACCTACAAACGCTTGATTGCCAATGTGAGTCAAAGCGTCGGGCAAATCAATTCTTTGCAAATATTTGCAACCAAAAAAAGCCTTGTCGCCGATTTTTGTGATGGTGTCCGGCAAGGTGATTTTTTCCAAGT
>JAFQWS010000079.1 GCA_017407305.1 Clostridia bacterium | reverse complement strand
TCTTCTTACAAGGAAGAATTTGATTACGATTACGATAAGCAATGCGCAAACCAACAAGCAAGAGGAGATGATGGAAAGAAGCAAACCAACGTCAACTTTGGATTCTGTTGTGGGGTCTTCAATTTTGTCGTCTTCGTCTTCTTCATCTTCAACTTCAATTTCGGGTGCATCCAAGACACCTTGGTTGTTCAAAACTGCAACGTTGTCGTATGTGTAGAATGTGTCGCCGTTGTCTGTGTTGATGCCATAGACGCCTGTGGAAACTTCGCCAATTGCGTATGCAAGATCATCTGCAATGGTGTCTTCATATTTTACGTTGCCGTCTTCGTCGTAGACGTAGTCGGTTTCGTCGTCGTTAAGTTCGTATTCTCTTGTGTAGGTGCTGTAATTTTTAAATGAAGCAAAGTCAAAGTAAATTGTACCTTGTTGTGTGGAAGCAGAAGAGCAATCTTCGTTCAAAGCACCGTTGAACAATGCCAATGCAACGGACATGCTTTCGTCACCTGTTACAACAAAGATGTGATATTTCACAAAGCCATTGTTTTCTGCGGGAGCATCCAAAGGTGCAAACAAGGGTTCCAAGAAGATGTTGCCTGTTGCCGTTGTGCCTTCAACACTTGCGATGATGGAATATTCGTTTGTGTCATAGAGATAGATATAAGGAACAGCATTGCCTTCGCCCTTTGCATAGACAGTAAACATTGTGTAGCTGTGTGCAGGGATGGAAATGGAAGAACTCAAAACACCGGCTGTTGTTGCAACGTTGTTTGTAATTCTCAAAACGTTTTTGTTGCCATCGTCAAAGGTGGGAGCAAGGTTTGCATCGGAAAGAACTTCAATGGAAGATGCGCCAACGTGGTGAGCAACTTCGATTGTGGAAGATGCATCTCTTGTCAATGTGTTTTGACCTGCATAGACAAACGTCCAGCTGGAAGGAAGTCTTGCGTCAAGAGAACTTGCATTTTGAAGCAAGTTAAACGTTCCGTTTGTGATTGTTGTGGTTGTGTTTGTTGTGGAGCCCAAATCGTGAGCCATGCCACTGCTGGAACTGGATTGGTAAGCACTGCGTGTGATTTTTTCGTACTTAATTTCAGTAACCATAACTTTACCAACGGGAGGGTTGCCACTGTCTGCTACGTAATCGGTTTTGTCGCCGAAGTAGATTTCAAGTGTAACGTCGTGGTCAACGTTGCCGGGTTTTACGTAAAGGTGATATTGTTGCCAACCGTTGTGGTCTGCATCTTCCAATTGATCGTTTTTGATTGCAGATGCTGTTTTCAACAAGGTGGAGTTGCCTTCGTCGTCAACAATATAGATGTTTGCAACTGCTTTTGCGTTGTCCGTAGGAGATGCAACACGCATCCAGAAGGTTACGTGATAGCAATCGTTTGTGTCGGGACCTGCAATTGTGCCAAGGTCAAAGGACAAAGATTTTGCAGTTGTGTCGCTTGTGGACGTTCTTTCTGCATAGTAGATTGTGCCGTTGTGGTTTTCAGGACCAGCAATGAAAGGCAACAAACCTTGGGACAAGAATTCCGTTGCGCCTTGATTTTGGTAGTTTGTAAAGGTTGTGGAAAGAGCAGAAATGTTGCTTTGTTCCAAAACGGAGTAGCTGTCCGTGTCGGTGGAAGCAATGGTGTATGCTGTTGTGCCGTCGTCTCTGTGTTGGACGTATTCGGATGCCGTGCATGTTTCCGTTCTGATTTCGTCAACGAACAAGGTTCCTGTGCTACCTGCAACTTCGTTTGTTGCTGTGTAGTTGTAAACGTCACCAAGGCCAACTTGAACGTAAGTTGTTGTCGTTACGTTGGAAAGGTTAAATACGTAAAGTGTAATTGTTGCATAGCCGTTGGCGTCTTTTGTCATTGCATCAAACGTTGCTTGGTCAATGTGAAGTTGATATGCCAACCATTGTTGTGTTGCAACGCCTGTGGATGTGTTTTCCAAAGCACTGTTGGAAGATGTTGCCGCAATCTTTTTGACCATAACGAAAGCACCGTCACCCGTTACGTTTTGCAACTTGATTTTGACGGAGATTTTGTTGTATGTGGAAGAAGAAAGACCAACACTTTCAGAGTAGATGCTGGATGCATATGCACTCTTGTGGTGAATCATAAAGACGTTTGTGTCGTTGATGGAAACACCGTCATCTGCAATGTCTTCGGGAAGGTTGGGGTTAGAGATGGAAATTCCACTCAAAGCCAATTGTGCAGAAACGTCTGCCCAACCGTCTTGGTCAACGTCAATTACGCCCAAGGTTGCTTTTGCTTGGTTGTAGCCGATATTGAAGTCGGTATATTTGTCTTTTACGTTGTCATAAGAGTCTTGGTCCAAAGTGACGACGTCCCAATCTGCTGCTGTCAAAGGAGCAACAAGACCTGCATCTTTAACGTATGCAAAGTCACCGTTGGAAATCTTCAAAGAAGAAGATTCGTTGCCGATATAAGAAGGATTGTTGACTTCGGGTGTAGGTGCTTCATAAACAGCCAAAATGATGGAAGCCGTCAAAATGACTGCTGTCAAAAGGCTGATGATGATAATTACCAAAGCTCTTTTCTTTTTCAAGTTAACGTCTATTGCGACGTTGTTTGTTACGTTTTGTTTGCTCATAATAATTTGTACCTTTTAGTTAGTAATATTGTTTCTAAATTAGCAAATGGGCATTAGCCCACATACTAACACCCATTTTAATACAAAATAAAAATAAAATCAATTATTATATAATACTTATTAATAAAATTTATCAACATTTTTTATGCGAAAACGGTTGACAAATAAAATTGGAGACTTATGAAAAACAACTCTTTTCAATTTTCGACCATATTATACGGCAGTTTGGCAGGTATGGTCAACGGATTTTTGGGCAGTGGCGCAGGAGTAGTGTTCGTGTCGGTGTTGCTCTCTAAATATCAACTTACGCAAAAGCAATCTCAGGCAACGGCGCTTTTGGCAGTGTTGCCCTTGGCTGTGGTTTCTTGCGTCGTCTATTTCTTTGTTGGGTACGTAGATTGGAAAATCACCTTGTGGACAACGTTGGGCGTTACCATTGGTGGTGTTGTTGGGGCTGTAACTTTGTCCAATTTGGACAACAAAGTGGCAAAGTTGTTGTTTAGTCTTTTGCTTATTGCAGGTGGGTTGAAAATGATGTTTGTGTGAGGAAAAAGCATGACTTTTTGGCTTATTTTATGTGGATTTTTGGCAGGAATAGTGGGTGGTATGGGCATGGGTGGAGGCACCCTTTTGGTTCCGCTTTTGTCCTTTTTCGACATATCTCAAAAGACAATTCAAGCAGTCAATCTCATATCATTTTTACCCATGAGCATCTTTGCTCTTTTCGTCCACTCAAAGAACAATTTAGTCAAGACGAAAAGACTTGGATTTTTGACAATTCCGGCTGTAATTTTTGCTGTGGCAACTGCCTTTTTGACAACCTTTTTAAATAACCACGTTTTAAAAGTTTTGTTTGGTGTTTTCTTACTTTGCACAGGGGTTGCACAACTGAAAAAGGTTTTTGCAAAAAATTGAAAATTTGCATATTTTACCATAAAAATCATTGAAAAATCGTAAAATATTGCATTTTAACTTTGCTTCAATTTTCTGCAATTTAACAGGCATCCTCCTTTTTCCCTATTAAAAACACTGGAAAAACGGTGTATTTTTTTTGCTTTTTCCACTCCAAAAACGAGGTGTTTTTTCTTTCTTTTTTCTTATATAATTCCAAGGATTTTTCTTGCAAATATGCCTCCAAATGACCTGCAATTTCCTTTTAAAACAAGCCTTTTAAATGCGTTTATTATTCTTTTTCTTTCAAATCAAAAAGGTCAAAAAAGCAGTTTTTACTTTGTTAAAATACCT
>JAFQWS010000078.1 GCA_017407305.1 Clostridia bacterium | reverse complement strand
TCTTGTCCCAAATAATCAATTTGAAAGACAAAGAATCCACTTCTTGCAATGTTTTTCAGTTCTTCCACGTTGATAGGAATTGTCAAACCAACCAACAACAACGTGGGCATGGGTTTTGCACTGGGTTTGTAACAAGCAACACCATATACGCGAGTTTTGCTCAACCCACGTTGTGTTCCGTTGAAATACACACTTTCGACAACAACGTCGTCTTCCTGCTTTTGCATTGTGACGGATTCCAAATTGACTTGTTCGCCAATGACTTTTTCCCAAATCTCTTGGGGAGTCATCAATTTTTTCATAATTACCTCTTTACTTGTGATAGCAAGAATTGTTTTCTAACATAAATGCACGATAAATTTGTTCGCACAACACCACTCGTGCAAGGGTGTGGGGCAACGTTATGTTGCCAAAACAAAAGAAAGCATTAGCTTTTTGTTTTACTTCTTGGCTTAAACCGTAACTTCCACCAATCAAAAACGTGACGGTGGAATTCGTTAATTTTATTTGTTGCAATTTTTTGCTTAACTCTTGGCTGGACCATTGATCGTGATGCAAGTCACAAGCGATGACGTATCCAGAGCATTTGGCAAGCAACTTTTTGCCTTCTTCCAAAACAACTTGGGCAATTTCGGCATTGCTGGGCTTGTCGGGCAAACTGCTTTCGACAACTTCCACAATTTCAAACGAGCAAAAGCGTGACAATCTTTTGGCATATTCGTCAATTGCCATGGAAAAATATTTTTCTTTTACCTTGCCAACGCAAACAACTTTAACTTTTATCATGCCAACACCATATTGCCTATCCAATTGAATAAGCACCAACCGATTGCAAAAATAAAGGCTACCCAAGTGGGTGCAAGAACTTTTGTGTTTTCAACCTTTTCACTTTCAACCTTGGGAGTAAACTTTGCATACACAAAGAAAACTGCCACAAAAATTAAACTTCCTGCAACTGCCAAAAGAATTTCGTTGTCTTGATAAAAACCAGTCGGCTCGACAAACTCGCTCAAAAGCAAGACGGACAAGTTGGAGAAAAAGTGAGCAAAAATGGGGACGATGACACTTTGAGACTTGTAAAAGCCCAAAGCAAACACACAGCCCAAAACAAATTGAGGCAACGTTTGGGCAGGATTCATATGGAACAGCGCAAACAACGCTGACGAAATCAAAATGCCATATACGGGGCCTTTTGACAAAAAGCCGTTGGCAATAATTCCACGAAACAAAAATTCTTCGTTGATTGAAGCAAAGATACAAACAACCAAAATCAGTTGAAACCAATTGCTATCTTGAGGAATTGACACGCCTGCCGTGTAGTTGGGGAAAGCGTCTTCTAACAACTGACAAAACCAACTGTTGATTGGGGTTGTAAAGTTGATTGCAACAAAAACGGCAACTGCAACAAATAAAAAGTCAAACCAACGAAGTTTTGTCTTGATTTTAACGTTGGCAATTACGTCCATTTTTTGCACTTTCAAATACAAAAAGCCCACACTTCCAATCACAAAGGAATACAATGCGTTGGCAACCCAATAAAACAAAGTAGATTGCATGTCAAAAAGCAAAGAAATAATCAACGATGCCAACAAAGAAATTGCCACAGCCAAGGAAAAAACGGAATATGAGTGTTGTTTGTTTAAAAGACTATTCAAAAGTGGCACTCCTTTTGTCTTGCAAAGCAACGGCAACTTTTACGTCCTTGCCTTCGTGCAAACCCATATTTTCCAAAATCGTAACAACGTTGTAAAAGGCAAGTTCGGGCATATTGTTGTTTTGAGAAATGTGTCCCAAAACAATGTTTTTTACGTTGTGGGACGTTTGCATCACTTGTTGGACAATTTCTCCTGCTTGTTTGTTGGAAAGATGCCCGAGCGTTGACAAAATGCGTTTTTTCAATTTGTAAGGGTAAGGGCCACCCATCAACATATCTACGTCGTGGTTGGATTCCAACAAAATGGTTGTGCAAGGAGCCAAAAACTCAACTATTTCTTGAGGTGCACAGCCTGTGTCGGCAACAATGCCCACCGCACTTGTACCATCGGAAAATCTGTAACCACAGCAATAAGCTGCATCGTGACTGCAACAAATTGTGTCCACCGTCAAATCTCTGAACTGAAAAGTTTTGTCAAAGGTGCTGATGTTTTTGCACAAAGTTTTTTCTTGCACTGCACGAGCCCCCTTTTCGTGAACAAAAACGGGTACTTTTTCAAACAATTCCAATTGAGGCAACGCGCTGACGTGGTCGGTGTGTTCGTGCGTGACAAAGACTGCCGAAATACATTTGAAAGACAAATGCATTTGAGCAAGACGGTCTTTTATCATTGCCAACGAAAGTCCGCAGTCCACCAAGACGTTGCTTTCTTGACTTTGTATAAGGTAGCAATTTCCTTTGCTTCCAGAATAGAGTGACGTAAATTTCATAAATTATATTATACCATACCCCACTCCATTTGGCAATATCAACAAGAAAATTTAATTGGTATAAAGCAATTCTTCCTGACAATGAGGACAGGTAAAACCAAATACGCTTGCGCAAAGGTCGCAGTAACGTTTGCGACAACTTTTGCACACGTAGGTGCGATTTCCTTGATGTTGTTCTTTGCAATTGTCACAAGTCATAATTAAATACCTCCTTGCGCAATTGTTTGTCAAATGGAGCAAAATTTATACTTTTTTGAAACAAATAAAAAGTTTGGCGACTGCCAAACTTTTCTTGTTAGTTTTTGTATGCTTCTTCTTTCAAAACACCAATGTGGCTGTATCCACGGAACTTTTCGTCAAAGTCCAATCCGTAACCAACGATAAACTTGTCGGGAACTTCAAAACCAATGTATTTGACGTTGATGTCAATTTCACGACGACTGGGTTTTGTTACCAACGTGGTGACTTCTACCGAGTTGACATTTCTGCTTTCAAACAATTTTTGAACGGCGTCCAAAGTGTGTCCTGTATCAATGATGTCTTCCACAATCAAGACGTCTTTGCCTTCTACGTCGATAGAAATATCTCTTGTAATTTTGAGGTGGTGAGAAGAAACCGTTCCACTGCCATAACTGGATGCAATCATAAAATCGCAAGAGCAATCCATTTCAATTTCTCTAACCAAGTCTGCCATGTATACCCAAGAACCTTTCAACAAACCAACGACAACCAATTCTTTGCCTTGATAATCTTTTGTGATTTGTTGTGCCAATTCTTTTACTCTTTGTTGAATTTGGTCTTTTGTGATCAATATTTCTGCAATCAAAGGGTGCTTTTCCATCTTACGTTACTCCTTGTCAATGTGAAAAATGTTTTTTGTATTTTCGTCCGTCTTGATTGAATGGGCAATTTCCATACCAACCACAATCAAAACGTGTTTGTCTTTTGCTACCACCAACAATTGGTCTCTAAATCGTGCCGAAACCTTTTTGTCAATGAGCCACTCTTTCAACTTTTTACTTCCACCACCAAAAGGACAAAAGACGTCGCCGTCTTGGCGCAATCTCAACACTGCACCAGAAGGCACTTTGTCCATGTCAAAACGCAATTTTCCCCAACCTTCTTGACAATTTACAACACCAAAAGGGGTGGGATAGGCCTTGGGTTGTTTTTCAAAAGCAACCCAAGGAAAATCTTGTTTTTGTTGGGTGTTTTTACAAATGGTAATGTAATTGTAATCGTTTACGGCAATTAAGTCAAACGGTAAGCAAACCTTTTTGCCTCCTTGTTTTTCAGCCAACTGACAAATTGCCAATAGATGAGTTCTTTCCACGTCGTGGTCAATGCCCAAAAGTGCAAAAACCTTTTTTACAACACGAACGGCAATGGGCAAAGGTTGACACAACAATTTTGTTGGAATTGTTGCAACGCCGTCTTTGACTTCCACCGTAGAAAGGTCTGCCAAATGGTTCAAAAAAGCATCATCTTGACTTGCATTTTGAGAAAATCTAATAAGATTGTCTTTGAAATTGGGAAAACTTTCTTCCAAAAGGGGAAAAACTTGATTTCTCAACCTGTTGCGCACGAAAACGTTTTCAAAATTGGATTGGTCTTGCACCCATTTGATTCCCATTTCTTTTGCAAAAGACAAAATTTCCTCTTTGGTAAAGGGCAACAAGGGATGAACAAAGCGCAAATCGTCTTTGATGCCACTTGCACCGGTCAAGCCACTGCCACGCAAAAGATGCATCAAAATGCTTTCGGCATTGTCGTCTTTGTGATGTGCAGTTGCAACAAGGTCACAAGGCAAATTTTCAAAAATTTGTTTTCTTAAAATGCGTCCTGCCGTCTCAATGGAAACCTTGTTTTCTTGGGCATATCCCAAACAATCTACTTGATGACAAACACAATCAATGCCATATTTTTGACATTGCCTTTTGACAAAGTCGCAATCTTTTTGGGCATCTTCACGCAAATTGTGGTTGACCGTCACCACAAAAAAGTTGACGTTGGGTTTGTGCGTGACGAACAAGTGCAACAGCACCATGCTGTCCACACCACCGGAAACGGCCAAAGCATATTTTTTTGTGACGTCAAGAGAAATATTCATAAAAAAAGTATAACATACAAAAATTCTCTTGGCAATAATTCTTTACATAACCTTGCACAACAAACAAGTCAGTATGCAAGATAAAAAAGTACAACCCAATGCGATGGGCAAAGCCAATCCTGTGCTTTTGACCTTTGTGTTGGCAAAATACACGGCTGAAATATAAAAGACCGTTTCCGTCGAACCCATAAGTACCGATGCACAACGAGCAACGTAACCGTCCACCCCATAAGTTTTGTAAACGTCGTTCAAAATTGCTAGACTGCCACTCCCTGAAAAAGGACGAAGCAAAGTCAAATGCACCAATTCTTTGGGTATGCCAACGGCAACAAAAGGCGGGGAAACAAAGTCAATAATTTTGGACAACAACCCGCTTTCTTGTAGCAGATTGACCAAGACAAGAACTGCCGAAAGATAGGGCAACAACCCCACTGCAAGGGAAAATGCTCCTTGCCCACCTTCCACAAAAAGGCTGTAAACGTTTTTCTTTTTGACAAGTGCAAAAAGAAAAACCACAACAAACATTAAAGGAATAACAAATCTCATTTTTTCACGAAACAATGCACTAAGAGTGCACCAAACACCGTTGAAATGCACGTGGACACCAGCGTTGGTGCAATTATATCTGCTGGATTGGCAGAGCCAAAAGTTGCCCTCATACCAATGACGGTAGTAGGCAAAAGTTGCAAAGAAGTGGCGTTTAGCACAAACAACATTGTCGTTGCAAAAGAGCATTTTCCCTTGGTGTCCTTTTCCAAAATGGAAACGGCTTTCACTGCTGACGGAGTGGATGCGTTGCCCAAACCAAGTAGATTTCCCGACAAATTGAGGAGCAAATATTCTTTTGCCTCTTGGTTCACTTTGCCATAAACTTTGTCAATGACGGGGGAGAGAAGTCTGGATAAAAAATTCATAATGCCGGTTGCTTTTAGCACGTTGAAAAATCCCAGCCACACAACGTAAACGCAAACAAAAGAGAAAGTCAGCTCCAATGCTTGTTGGCAAGAATTTATCATCACGGGCAATACCTCGCCTCCTCCAAACGCTACAGCCAAAATGCCGATGCAAATTAAAATCGTCCACAAATAGTTCATAATATTTATTTTATTGGCGAAATTTTGTGTGTATGTACCAAACTAGGCAACCTAACTTGTGGACAATATTTCTTTTAGGTTGTATAATTAACTCTATTAAAACATCAAAACTTGCTAGGAGGACACAATTATGAAAAAACCTTACTACATCACCACACCCATTTACTATTCCAGTGGCGACTTCCACTTGGGACATTGTTATACAACTGTCGTTTGCGATGCTTTGGCACGTTTTAAACGAATGTGTGGTTTTGATGTTTTTTATCTTACAGGCACAGACGAACACGGTCAAAAAGTTGCCGAAAAAGCAAAAAATGCAAATACAACTCCCAAAGAATACGTTGACAAACTTTACAATCAAATTGTAAAACTTTGGTCTGCTTTGGATATTTCTTACGACAAGTTCATCCGTACAACGGATGACTACCACGAAAAAACAGTTCAAAAAATCTACGAAAAACTTCTTGCAACGGGCGATATTTACAAATCGGAATATGAAGGTTTGTACTGCACTCCTTGTGAATCTTTTTGGACGGAAAGCCAACTTGTCAACGGCAAATGCCCCGACTGTGGCAGAGAAGTAAAACCTATGAAGGAAGAAAGTTATTTCTTCAAACTTTCCAAATATCAAGACAGATTGATTGAGTTTTATCAACAAAACCCCAATTTCATCTCCCCCAAATCTCGCATGAACGAAATGATAAACAACTTTATCAAGCCCGGCTTGAAAGACGTTTGCGTTTCTCGTACAACCTTTGATTGGGGCGTAAAACTTCCCTTTGACACAAAACACGTTGCATACGTTTGGATTGACGCTTTGTCCAACTATATCACCGCACTTGGCTACTTGCAAGACGACCACGATTTGTACGACAAGTTTTGGCCTGCAGATTTGCACATGGTTGGTAAAGAAATCGTTCGTTTCCACACCATCATTTGGCCTGCATTGTTGATGGCTTTGGATATTCCTTTGCCCAAACAAGTTTACGGTCATGGTTGGTTGGTGTTTGGCAATGAAAAAATGAGCAAGTCCAAGGGCAACGCTGTTGTTGATCCTTTTGCCCTTATCGAAAGATACGGTCTTGACCCCATTAGATATTACCTTTTGAGAGAAATTCCTTTTGGCAATGACGGAGCATACTCCAACGAAGCACTTCTCAACAGAACAAACAGCGACTTGGTCAACGATTTGGGCAACCTTGCTTCCAGAACGGCTGCCATGGTCAAAAAATACTTTGACGGAAAAATTCCTGCACCCAACCAATTTAACGACCTTGACAATCAACTTGTACTTTTGTGCAACGAATTGTTGCAAAAGACAACGCAAGATATGGACGCTTTGGACGTTCCCCAAGCACTTGTTGACATTTTTAAAGTTGTTCAACGTGCCAACAAATACATTGACGAAAACGCCCCTTGGGCTTTGGATAAAGCAGGCGACAAAAACCGTTTGGCAACTGTTATGTACGTTTTGTGCGAATGCTTGCGCTTTGCATCCATTATGCTCAAACCCTTTATCCCTTCCACTGCCGAAAAAGTTTACAACAAACTCGGCTTGGGTCAAATCCCCAACGACTTTGAAAGCGTAAAACAATTTGGTCAAATTCAAATTGGCGCAACGATGGAAAAAGGCGAAAACATTTTCAACCGTCTTGACGTTGAAAAAGAATTGGTGGCTCTTGAAGAAATTTCCAAAAAGTTGGCTCAACAAAAACTTGTTGCATCGGGAACCCCCATTGAAAAGAAAGAAGAAATCACAATTGACGACTTTGCAAAAATCCAATTGGTAACTGCAAAAGTTTTGGAATGTGTAAAAGTGGAAAAGAGCGACAAATTGTTGAAATTCCAACTTCAAGTGGGAAATGAAATTAGACAAGTCGTTTCCGGCATTGCACAACACTACACCCCCGAAAGTTTGGTGGGCAAAACGGTTGTTTTGGTTGCCAACTTGAAACCTGCAAAATTGCGTGGCATTGAATCTCAAGGTATGATTTTGTGCGCAGATGCAGAGGGAAAAGTCATTTTCGTAACAACTGAAAAAGAAGTTGAATCGGGCAAAACTGTAAGATGATTGACACACATACCCATTTGGACGACCACGCATACGATGAAGATCGTCAACAAATAATTGACAATTTTGAACAAGATGGCATAGATTTTGTTATAAACAACAGTTGCGACGTTGAAGAAATGACGGCTGGTTTTTTGCTTGCGCAAAAGTATGACAAAATTTACTGCACGGTGGGGATGCACCCTTACTATCCTGAAAAGTTCACGCAAAAATTTGTTGACGATATGATGGAATATGCAAAAAATCCCAAAGTGGTTGCCGTTGGCGAAATTGGATTGGACTATCACCTGCCTTGCGACAAAGAAGCGCAAAAACAAATGTTTGCAAAACAACTTCAAATTGCAAACAAGTTGTGTTTGCCCGTCACGTTGCACATAAGAGATGCCTATCAAGACGCTTTGGACGTGCTGTTGGCAAACAAACAATATCTCAACAAACCCGTCGTATGGCATTGCTATTCGGGCAGTGCCGAATTTGCAAAAGGCTTGGTAAAGATGGGGCACTTCTTTTCCTTTGGTGGAGCAATCACCTTTAAAAATGCAAAAAAAGAAGAAGTTTTGTTGGCAATTCCTACCGACAGAATTATGACGGAGACCGACTGCCCTTATATGTCGCCTACTCCTTTCAGAGGTCAACGCAATCAACCCAAAATGGTAAAACTTGTCATTGAAAAAATGGCGCAAGTGTATCAACTGACCTTTGAGCAAATGGAAAAAATACTTTATCAAAACACATTGAGAGTGTTTGACAGAATTAAAAGATGAGCAATATTTACGTATATTACCTAAACAACAAAATATATATCAACCTTACCAACAAGTGCAGTAACAACTGCGATTTTTGCATAAGAAAAAATCGTGAAGGCATGGAAAACCAAAGATTGTGGTTGGACGAATTGCCCTCTTCCAACGACGTAATTGCACAACTTCCCGAAAATCTTGACGACTTTGACGAAGAAGTTGTTTTTTGTGGCTTTGGCGAACCTACGTACAACTTGGATGCCTTGGAAGACGTTGCATTGTTTTTGCATTGTAAAAACAAGACGACACGCATCAACACCAACGGCCAAGCAAATCTTATCAACAATGCCGACGTAACCAGCCTTATTGCCGACACTTGCGACGTGGTAAACGTTTCTTTAAACGCATCCACAGCAAAACAATATCAAGCAGTTTGCCACAGCATCTACGGAGAAAAAGCCTTTGACGAAATGTTGGACTTTGCAAAAAAAGTCAAAGTAAAAGGCGCAAAAGTTGTTTTGTCCGTTGTGGACTGCATTGGCAAAAAGGAAATTGAAGCTTGTCAAAAAATTGCCGACAAGTTGGGCGTGACGTTGAGAGTACGCGAAAAAGAATAATGTTAAACCTTGACGATGAACAAGATAAAATCATAAAAAGTTTGGACGGCACGCCCACCCTGTTGTTGCACGTTTGTTGTGCGCCCTGCGCCACTTGGTGTTTGAAAAAACTTGCACCACATTTTGACGTGACGCTGTACTATGCCAACGACAACATCTACCCTGTTGACGAATATGAAAAAAGATATTTGGAACTTTTGAAGTTGGTCAACTTTATCAACAACAAAAAGTGCGATATAGAGGCTGTAAAACCCGTCAAATTGGTCAAAAAAGAATACGACCATCAAGCATTTGAGAAAGTTGCTTTGGGCAAATTGCAAAAAGAAGGGGGCCCACGTTGTTTCGAGTGTTACAAACTTCGTTTGCAACAAACGGCAGAGTTTGCAAAAGATTTTCAATGGTTTGGCACGACGTTGTCCGTTTCGCCATATAAAAACGCCCAATGGTTGGACGAAATTGGAACAAGTCTTGATTGCAACGCAAAGTGGTTGCCTGCCAATTTCAAAAAGAAGGGTGGCTACCAATACACTATTGAATTTTGCAACAAATACGGACTTTACCGACAACACTACTGCGGATGCACCCCTCAAACAGAAGAATAAAAAAGGACGAAGAAAATTCTTCGTCCTTTTTATTTGAGTTTTTGTTAAAGGTCGACATATTGGCTGTTGTACAAATTGGCGTAAAAACCACCTTTTTCCAATAGGTCTTTGTGGGTGCCTGTTTCCACAATTTGGCCGTTGTTAACCACCAAAATAACGTCTGCGTTGACGATGGTGGACAATCTGTGTGCAATGACAAACGAGGTTTTGTCTTGCATAAGTTGGTCCATTGTTTCTTGAATAAGCAATTCGGTACGAGTGTCAACGTTGCTGGTTGCCTCGTCCAAAATCAACATTTTTCTGTCTGCCAAGTAGGCACGAGCAATTGTCAAAAGTTGCTTTTGTCCAGAAGAAACGTTGGTACTTTCTTCGTTGATTACCGTTTGATAGCCGTCAGGCAAAGTGTCCACGAAAAAGTCAAGGTGCGCTTTTTGGGCTGCTCGTTCAATTTCTTGTTCGGTGGCATTTTGTTTGCCATAGGCAATGTTTTCTTTTATCGTGCCGTTAAACAGCCAAGTGTCTTGCAAAACCATTGCAAAGCAGTTGCGCAATTCCTTACGAGAAATTTGTGAAATATCCACGCCGTCAATGTAGATCGTGCCCGATTTCACTTCGTAAAATCTCATCAAAAGGTTTACCAACGTTGTTTTACCACCACCAGTAGGGCCAACAATTGCCACCTTTTGACCTGCTTTTACTTCAAAGTTGAGATTTTCTATCAAAGGTTTGTCCGAATAGGAGAAAGTTACGTTTTCAAACTTGACGTTGCCCAAAAGTTTTTCTGGCAACTCTAGCGTGACCGTTTCTTTCATTTCTTCTTTGTCCATAACGTCATAGACGCGTCTGGCTGCCGTGATTGTGTGTTGCATTGAACCCATGCACCAAGCAATTGATTCCAAAGGACCTGCAAACATTTTGGCATACATCAAAAATGCAACCAAGTCGCCCGGGCCAAGTTGTCCTTGCACTCCACCCGACTGATTAGCAATAATAAGGCAACCAATCAAGCAAACTGCAACGTAACTGACGTTGTTGCACAACGTGATGACAGGTTGAATCAGTCCGTTGGTGAAAAAGGCCTTTCTGCCTGTTTGACGATGTTCTTGAACAATTTTTCCTTGCTTTTGGCTTTGTCTATCTTCCAAGTTGAAAGCTTTTACTGTTGCAAAGCCTGTGTAATCTTCTTCAATAAAGGAATAAAGTTTTCCGTTTATCTTGCGATACTTGGAAAACAATTTTTCACTTTTGTTTGCCAACATTGTGGAAAACGCCATTGAGAAAGGCACCAAAACGACAATTGCCGTTGCCAAAATTGCGTTGCTGGAATAAAGCACGATTACAAGTCCAATCAACTTGATTACACCTGCAATAAGCATTTCCAAAATGGAATAGACAGTGTTGCTCATTGAACTGACGTCGTTGATCATGCGCGAGATAATTTCGCCATGAGGAGTTTTGTCCACAAAACTGACGGGCAACTTTGTCAATTTGGCAGAAATGCCAACACGATGGCGATAGGTAAAGAATTTTGTCGTTGCCGTGCATTGAATATACATTGTTGCAATGGAGCAACCACCGGCAATCAAATACACCACCAACAACAAAATAAGTTGGTTGGTAAACTGCACGTTGTCAATGGGAAGGTTGAAAACACCCTTGTTGTAAATTGCGTTGATTAAGTCGGACAAAAGCCGAGGACCGTACAACGACGTGACGATGGAAACAACGTCAACAATGGCACACAACGCCAGCACCCACCAAATGGGCAAGGTTTCTTGCAACAATCTTGCAATGACGTGTTTTGCAGGAGATTTTTCGTTTATGAATTGTTTTTTCACAACTGATCACCTCCCGACAATTGAGATTGACAAATCTCTTTGTAAATTTGGCAATCTTTTTGAAGTTGTTCGTGGTTGCCCACACCAACGATTTGACCTTTGTCCATAACGTAAATGACGTCACACTTCATTGCTGTTGATGCGCGTTGCGTGATGATAATTTGCGTTTTGCCTTTCAAATATTTGTTGAGTTCCCTTCTGAGATTTTTCTCCGTCAAAAAGTCCAACGCAGAAAAACTGTCGTCAAAAATATAGACGGAAGCGTCTTTTAAAATTGTTCTAGCAATGTTGAGGCGTTGCTTTTGACCACCCGAAATGTTTGTGCCAGATTGTTTGAGTTGGTAGTCGTATTGGTCGGGACAAGTCAAAATGAAATCGTGAATTTGAGCAATTTTTGCCACCTTTTCAATTTGTTCGTCGGTTGCATTTTGATTGCCCATTTGAATATTTTCTTTAACTGTGCCTTCAAAAATCATTGCATTTTGCAAGGCTACCGAAACGTTGTCGCGCACCGTTGCGTTGGAAAGATTTTCATAACTGACTCCACCAAGGCTGATTGAACCACTTTTGATGGGATAAAATGCCATCAATACTTTCGTGATGGCACTTTTGCCACAGCCCGTACCACCAATGATGGCGGCAGTTTTTCCAGAGTCAACTTTGAAATTGACCTTTTGCAAAGTGTCACACTTTGCCCCTTCATATCTGAAACAAACGTCTTGCAACAAAACTGCACCATCCAACTTTTCGCCACTGGAAACACCGTCTTTGCCCCCTTCCAAATTCAACACCTTGTTGATGCGGTTGATGGCAACCCCAACGTGAGGTACCATAACCATAGTCCAAGACAACATAATGACTGCATTTATTATGTAGGCAATATATTGCACCACGGCAATGACGCTTTCGGGATGACTTGACGTTCCGTTGTCAATGCGAATTTTTGCCAAAAAGACAATAAGCACAATGGCAACGTTGAGCAACAAGGTTGCAATGGGTGTAACCAAACCGCCTCGCGTATTGCCTTTGAAATATTGCCAGTTCATTTTGAGGGTGGCTGTTTCGGCACGTTTGTGTTCGTGTTCGTCACGATTGAAAGCACGCACCACTCTAACGCCGGAAAGACGTTCGCGAACAATGCGGTTTTGTTCATCCGTCAAAACGTCGCCAATTTCCCACACTTTCCAAATATCTTTTGTTACCAAGCGCGTAAACAACAAGACCAAAGGACAAAATGCCAAAACGACAAGCGCCAAAGTCCAGTCGGTCAAAAAGGACATTATTACACCACCAATGAAATAGGTGGGAACGGCAATGCAAGCATAGACCAATTCGGCAGTGGTTTCACGAATAAAGCCTGCGTCCTCGGTGCTTCTTGTGAGCAAACTGCTGGTGCCAATGGAAGAAAATTCGTCAAAAGAAAGGCTGTTTACCTTGTTGAAAATTTTACATTGCAAATCGGCAACGACGGTTGTCGCCATCTTGGTTGCTGCCCATTGGTTGAAAATTGCACAACCCAAAATGAGCAAGGCAGAAACACCCATTGCAATGGCAAGGGTGTAAATCTTTTGTTCCGTTTGAGGGAACAACTCTATTGCTGCAACCATTTCGCTCATCAAGTAGGGCATGGTCAACGTTGCTAAAGCAGATACCAAGTAACTGACTGCCAAAGCAAAAACCAATTTCTTGCGAGAAAACATAATTGCAATGACTTTGTTTTTTCTAAAAAGTTTCATTTTTCAATAATCATAAAAGGGCAAAGGTCTCCCCTTGCCCTTTGTGAAGTCCATTTTACTACATCTTTTCGGGAGTTGCAATACCCAAAAGCGCCAAGCCTTTTTGCAAAACTTGTTTTGTGCTTTTTACAACTTGCAACATCGCTTGTGTAGAACCCAATTTGTCGGTCAAAATTCTGTGTTCAAAGTAAAACTTGTTGAAAGCTTGAGCAGTATCAATGAGATACTTGGACAAAATACAAGGTTCGTATTTTGTCGCTGACGTTTCAATGATTTCTTCGAAACTGTTCAAAAGTTTTACCAAAGTCCAACTTTCCGCATTGTCCAATGCAGAGTAGTCAACTGCAACGTTCAGTTTGGGTGCTTTTGCCAAAACGGAATTGCATCTTGCGTGCGTATATTGCAAGTAAGGGCAAGTTTCCCCGTCAAAGTTGAGCATTTTGTCGTAAGAGAAAACAACGTCCTTAATTTTTGCATTTTGCACTGCAGAGAAAATGACTGCGCCTGAACCAACTGCTTCGGCAACTGCTTCTTTGTTTTCCAAAGCGCTGTTCTTTTCGTTGATGATTTGCAAGGCTTTTTCGGTACTCTTGTTCAAAACGTCGTCCAACCAAACCGTGTTGCCTTTGCGTGTGGACATTGCTCCGTCTTCCAAAGACACCAATCCATAGGAAACGTGAACCATGTCTTTGTGCCAATCGAAGCCTGCCAATTCCAAAACTTTGAAAAATTGTTTGAAGTGCAAACTTTGTTGGTATGCCACAACGTACAAACACTTGTCAAAGTCGTACGTTTGTTTTCTATAAACTGCTGCAGCCAAATCTCTCGTTGCGTACAACGTAGAACCATCCGATTTCAAAATAAGGCAAGGAGACATGTTGTAATCGGAAAGGTCAACGATTTGTGCGCCGTTGTCTTCTTTTAACAAGCCTTTGTCTTTCAACAAGTCGACAATTGCTTGCATTTTGTCATTGTAAAAACTTTCGCCTGCCCAACTGTCGAATTGAACGTTGAGACGCGTGTAAATCTTTTTGACTTCTTCCAAAGTGATACCTTTGAAAAGTTCAAAAAGGCGCAAGGCTTCTTGGTCACCCTTTTCAATTTTGGTGAACCATTGTCTTGCTTGATCTTCCAATTCGGGATGCTTTTCGGCTTCTTGGTGGAATTTGACGTAAATTTCTTGCAAAGCGTGTGTGCCACCTTTGGCGATTTTGTCGTCATCACCCCACAATTTGTATGCCACGATAAGTTTACCAAATTGTGTGCCCCAGTCGCCCAAATGGTTGATACCCACCACGTTGTAGCCCAAGTTTTTGTATAACTTGTACAAACTGCTTCCAATTGCCGTTGTGTAAAGGTGGCCAATGTGGAAAGGTTTGGCAATGTTTACTGAGGAATAGTCAATGCAAACCGTCTTGCCTTGACCAACGTTGCTTTCTCCATAGGTAGAACCACAACTTTCAATGTTGCGCAAAACGTCTGCTTGTGCAGAAACCTTGTCCAAATAAAAGTTGAGATAACCATTTTTCGCATCAACCTTGCTGATGATACCTTCCAAAGAAAAATCTCTTGCCAATTCTTCTGCAATAGCAACGGGGCTTTTTCTCATTGTTTTTGCAAGTTTGAAGCAAGGGAAGGTGTAGTCGCCAAAAGACTCGTCAGCAGTTTTGCTGAGCAATGAATAAATTTCTTCTTGAGGAAGATCTACTTTCAATAATTTTGCAATTTCCAATTTAAAATCAATCATAATAAGTAATTATATAGTCAAGGGGGCAAAAAGTAAAGCAATTGCACACTTTCACTTGCATTAAAAAAGCACCGCTTAGGTGGCGCTTTTTGTTTTTAAGATTGGAGCAATCTGCCACGTGTCCAAACGTAGTTGGTTGTGCCATATCTGGTGCAGTTGCCATGGTTGTCGTATTAAATTGTATTTAAATTATATATTGAGAAAAATGGGTTGTCAAGGGAGAAAAAAGGCGAGGTTGCCCTAAAAGGTAGCCTCGCCTAGGTTTGCTTGTGAAAGCACTTTGCTATTTTTTCTAACTTATTTGTTGTATTACATCACATATCCTTGTATGAGGATAATATCTTATGATATACGTTTCTCCGATTTCGACGTCGATTGCATATAAAACAACGTATTCATCTTTATCTATTAAAAAAAACTTTGGCTCCCTATAGCGTATCTCTCCATTTCCATCTTGATCACGTTTTACAACAGTAAATTCAACAACCCTTGCACGTTCTTCAATGTACGTATTGTTTTCAATGTAAACGTAATCTTTGCAACATCTTTGAAATATATCGCAACAATACATCGTAAACCAAATTATTAAGACGGAACTAATGATTAATAGCACAACCCCAGTTATTTTGCCATATCTCTTGAAAAAGACTCGCTTTTTAAAAAAGTGTGCCAAGAAGAACAAAGTTATACCAAAAATTGTTCCAAACAATGATAAGTAAAATACATACCAATATGTGCTGACCATTTTTATTATCCTTTTTAATCGTATATTCCATTAAACGTTGCTCGATAAAACACCTTGCCTAAATCTACTCTTAAATCTAATTTAGGCATATAAGGCTCTAGAGTAATCTGTGAACCTCTATAAGTTACAGCACGAGTAACAACACCATAATCTTGATTATCCTAACTATAAATATATATTGTGTTAGCAATTTGAAATAGGTATCCTAGTCAAATATAGATAAGCGTGCAACACAAGCTGTGATGCAAAGTGAAGCACGCTTTATCCTGTTTACAATTTAATTAATAAATTATTCTTGATCTGTAAATCCAAACTTATCTTTAAAGTCTAAATAACATTTTTCACAAACCCATTTCATTTGATTAGAATTTTTAGATTTCGTAACATATCCTTCTAACAAGTGTGGTTCATCGGTATCAATATCTGTTATTTTCATTCCACAAAACTCACAATGTTCATGATCGTTTTTTTCTGTAGACTTGAATTTAGTTTTCTTAAACTTATTGTCTGTAATATCTTTAAAATTGCCTACTAATCTCCAATCTTCCATTATTTTATTTTCCTCCAAAATCTATATAATCTCCACCATTGCCCATTAGAATCTTTCCAATCCCAGTGCGGGCCATAAGATCCTTGATGGCTTAAATCAGGACGTAAAGATTGATCTGTTTTAGGATTATAGTAATTCGCATGCTCATTTATACGATCATTAAATCCATCAGGAATCTTGTTCGGATTTCTTCCTGGATATGGAGGATTGTATTTCATATAAATGTTACCTGCAATTGTTCCTACACTTGAAACTATATTTGAACCAATGTAAAGACCATTATATAAATCATCACTCCATCCAGTCCATTCTTTAATATAATTTGTGCCTGTAATTCCATCAACAATCTCGTTAGCACCTATAATCATTGCTCCTGCTCCTGCAATAATTAATAATCCTCCAGCAACCCACCCTACAGGACCAAAAGATAATAATCCTAAACCTGTAGTAATTGCTCCATATCCGTTTGCCATAGAAGAGGCTCCGCCAACAATTTGTGCACCAAATATTTCAGATAGTCCCCATGTCACTAATGAACTTACTGCCAATCCAATCAAGAATGTACTAATTGCAAAATGCCCACTAGGGTCATAGTACATGACTGGATTATTGTTGCAATAGCAATATAAGTTTAAACCATTGATACTTTCAGGATCTAAATAGTCAACTGTATCAGGCGAAATGAAACTGCCAAACGTAGGATTGTAGTAACGAGTGAGACAGTAATAAAGACCTGTTTCGGTATCGTAATAGTATCCACGATAGCGGATGGGGTTGAGTTGGGCGATTGCGGAGTCTTTGAGAATTGTGCAAGCACCCCATGCGTCGTAGGTGTAGTGAGCAACAAGTTGTCCGTTTTGCACAATGCCGACAACGTCTCCCAAAGCATTTTTTACGTATTGGTAGTTGGCGTTGTTGTACCTAAAGCCTGAGATACCCTTTGCATCGTAGAAGTAGTAAATTGTATGATTGGGACTCTTTTCATAGATAAGTCTATCTCCTGCATAGGCATAGACAATATTATTCTTCTTTGTACGTTTGCCTGTGTAGTCGTATTCAAAGGAAGTTGTGCCTGCAGATTGGAGCAATCTGCCACGTGTCCAAACGTAGTTGGTTGTGCCATATCTGGTGCAGTTGCCATGGTTGTCGTATTGGTAGGTGCTTAAATTATATATTGAGAAAAATGGGTTGTCAAGAGTGAAAAAAGAGTGCAACTACCACTTAAGATAGTTACACTCCTGCAAGTTTGTGTTAAATATAATTATTTCACAATTTTCTTTTTCGAATATATTTCAATTACTTTAACAATATTTTTCCTCCTATCTAAATGAATTTCACTTCCATCAAAAGCTTTAATTCTTAGTGCCGGATTTCTCATTATATTTGCTTCCTCAATAATATCTATTTCTTCCCATTTAAGTTTTTTAACAATTTTATTCATAAACCATATTCTAATTCCATTTTCATCAATAGATACCCTTTGGAAAATCCAGTAAAACCCTATTAAAAAGAATAAAGCAATTAAAGATACGTCTATTATTAATAGTATCCATCCAAAATTTGGGCACAACTCTTATCCTGTACGCCATTTATTTTATTAACAGTGTA
>JAFQWS010000007.1 GCA_017407305.1 Clostridia bacterium | reverse complement strand
TTGAAATTAAAAATCTTATTAAGACTTATCGCCCGAAAAAGGGGGTCCCCGTGACGGCACTGAACGGTGTCAGCCTGTCCTTTCCCGATCGGGGAATGGTCTTTCTTTTGGGTAAAAGCGGAAGTGGCAAATCCACTTTGTTAAACGTTTGCGGTGGTTTGGACGACCCTACAAGTGGCGAAATTATTGTAAAAGGTCGCTCAAGCAAAGATTTTACTCAAAGCGATTTTGACAGTTATCGCAACACTTTTATTGGTTTCATTTTCCAAGAATACAATATTCTCAACGAATTTTCGGTTGAAGACAACATTGCTCTTGCTCTTGAATTGCAAGGAAAGGCAAAAGATAAAGATGAAATAAACAAGCTGTTGGAAGAGGTGGATTTGTTGGGCTATGCAAAACGCAAACCCAATACCCTTTCGGGTGGTCAAAAGCAACGTATTGCAATTGCTCGTGCGCTTATAAAGTCGCCGAAAATAATTATGGCTGACGAACCCACCGGTGCTTTGGACTCGGTAACAGGTAAACAAGTTTTGGACACTTTGAAAAAACTCTCCAAAGACAAACTTGTCATCGTTGTTTCTCACGATAGAGAATTTGCCGAATTTTATGGCGATAGAATTATTGAATTGAAAGACGGCAAAATAATTTCAGACGTTTCCAAATGGCACGAAAGTCAAAAGCAAATTACTAAAAATATTTCTACCATTGGCGAAACTCTTTGCATCAAGCAAGGTTCCGACTTGGACGATAAAGACTTCGAAAAAATCAAAACTTTCTTAAAAGATGCAAAGTCGGACATTTTGATTGCCACGGGCGAAAAAGACGTGAAGTCTTTTAAAGACGCCAATCGCATAAACGACAGTGGGCAAAGGGAAGTTTTCAACGACACCAAAGAAAAAGATTTGCCCCAAAAACAATATACTGCCGAGGAGAGCCGTTTTATTCGTTCCAAATTACCTTTGCGTCACGCATTTAAAATTGGTGCATCCGGTCTTAAAACAAAGCCTCTCAGATTGATTTTTACCATTTTTCTTTGTACGATTGCCTTTGTTATGTTTGGTATGTTGTCAACTTTGACTTTTTACAATCAAACTGCAACGTTTAGGCAAACGCTCAAAGATTCCAACTATGATTTCATCACAATTGAAAAACGATACCAACTTTACAATACTTCGTATGAAAATGGTGAAATTCAAGATGTGTATACTTTCTCTTCTTATGCGAAGTTCTCCAAAGAAGACGTTGAAAATCTTGCCAATCAATATGGCGCGTATACCTTTGGTACGGTTGAATCATCAATTAACTTTGCTGTTGAAGAAACGTCCAACTATTATCTCAACTCATTTAGGCACGTTGCCTATTTGGCGGAAAATCATCCTTTGCGAGAAGAAATAGTGGGACGATATCCTCAAACGGACAATGAAATTTGCATTTCTTCCTATATTGCCGACGTAATGCTCAATTGCAATTTGATTGACGCCAACAACGTTGCAATCCAAGCTGACTCTCACCAAGATCTTATTGGAAAACGTTTTCAACTTGGCTATGGTTACGTTGTCGAAATTGTTGGCATAATCAATTGTTCGCCTATTCCTCAACGTTTTGACGTGTTGAAAGACCAAACGGACAACTTTTTGCTTGTTTACGAATTGCAAAGTGAATTGTACAACTCTTTGCATAGCATTGCCTTTTTGACGGAAAATGCCGTAAAAGAATTTGTTACCACGGGATATTCAATGTCCTATTTGCCTTTTCAAAATAGATATTTGACCGTTAATTCCAACGTTGATGAATATGGCAATTTGAGTTATCCAGAATATTGGATTGGAAACGCAGTGTATGCAGGTGTTTCCAATTCTGAAGAAACAATTTACTATGCCAATGGTGTGACAAGTTTGGGCGACAATCAAATTCTTGTCCACAAGGACCTTTATTTGAATTATCTAGTTGCGCGATTGCATTTGATGCAAACGTCCTTGCAACAACAATACGATCACGCCATCAATGATATTGATTTGAACTATTTTATAGAGCAACTTGATGCACATCCTGTCCTTGACGGAGACGATTTGGTTGAATTTTGGATGGAAAATTCCTTGTATGGCGAACGTCAAGAAACAATTCCTCAACCAGGCGAACAATTTTACGACTTGTATTTAGAGTGGCAAGTTGCCTTTGGTGACGTCCTTGTTGTCCACAATCAATTGCAAGAAGTCAGCCGAATTGAAAGATTTTGCGAAAGTTTGCTTTCTCACTACTATTGGGACGATTCGTTAAGTCAAATGGTTTCCTTGACCCTTGACCAACGTGAACAATATATCGACGAAGTGTTTGATTTTTGCCAAGAAATAGATTTTTCCTTTGATTTAAATGCAAAAATCCTTGATTATGACTGGGAAAACACACTTGGTGCAGAATTGCAATACCAAGTTGTTGGCTTTTTTGGCTTTGACAACGTCTACAACAACGGAGAAATATTGCTCAGCGATGCAGAAGCAAACAGAGTTTGGGAAATTCAAAAGGACTCCTTTGAATACTATTCCGAGGTTACAACCAATTACGTACCAACGGACAGCGCATATATAGATACCGTCTTTTTGGCTTATGACCACAGCGAACAATCAACCGACACCTTTGTTGATATCTATCTCAATAGACTCAACTTTGACGAAAACGACGAAGGAATTCGTATGAACAATGCTTTGGTAAGCAATTTTGAAATGGTTGATATGATGATTGAAAACCTTGAAGAAATATTCCTTTATGCAGGTCTTGTCATTGCGTTGTTTTCAGCATTGTTATTGTCCAATTTCATTTCCATTTCCATTTCTTACAAAAAGAAGGAAATTGGCATTTTGCGTGCAGTTGGTGCAAGAAGCATTGACGTGTTCAAGATTTTCTTTGCCGAATCCATTGTTATTACCGGCATTTGCGTATTGTTGTCTACAATTGGCAGTTTGATCGTTTGTCACCTTGTCAACATGGAAACGACTGCTTTGATTGGCGTTTCTATCTTTGTGTTTGGCCTACTTTCTTTCTTGGTTTTGGTCACAATTGCTCTTGTTACTGCATTTGTTTCTACAATTTTGCCAGTGTACCACTCCGCAAAGAAGAAACCCGTTGACTCAATTAGAGCATTGTAGTAAAATTAAGATAACAAAAAAATACGTCCCACCTTGCAATCAAGGTGGGGCAAAAACTTTTTAGGACTATGAAAGACTATTTGACTGAATTAATTTCTCGTTTTCCAATTAGAAGAAGCGAGAAACAAAAACAAGATTTTCGCAACTATGCAATAGAGGTGGCAACGCAAAACGGCCACGAGGCAAAGGTGGAAACTATCAAAAAGAACAACAACGTGATTATCGGTGACGTGGAGAGCGCCGAAGTGGTGTTCACAGCCCATTATGACACACCGGCACGTTCGCTATATCCCAATTTGATGTTGCCAAGAAGTCCCTTTATTTTCTACGTGTACAATTTCTTTTTTCCCTTTGTGATGGCACTTGTTTCATTGGGCATTGCATTTGGTTTGGATGCGTTGTTTACGCTTGGCACTGAATGGACGATTTTTATTTATCTAATCATCTATTTTGCAATGATTATTTTTGTGACGCGAGTATTCACAAACAAGCATAACGCCAACGACAACACCTCGGGTGTGGCAACGATTTTGTCGTTAGTTGAACAAAACGTCAAAAGTGACCGTGTGGCTTACGTTTTGTTTGACAACGAGGAAAAAGGCTTGCTTGGTTCGGAGGCATTTTCCAAACTTCACAAAGAAGTCAAAAAGAACGTTTTGGTTTTCAATCTTGACTGCGTTGGCTATGGAAATCAATTTTTGTTTTTGGCAAAAAATGATGCCGAAAATCACAAATTGTTCGAAAATTTGCCCAAAATGGTGCAAAAAAGTGAAAATTTTGACGTTCACTTCTTTCCCGCGAAAGGCAGTGTTGCCAATTCGGACCACAAAAACTTTGATTGTGGTGTAGCTGTTGTTGCTTGTAAAAAACACAAAATTTTGCGTTTTTACACACCCAGAATTCATACGAAATTTGACACAATTGCAAGTTTTGACAACATCAAATTTTTGTGCGAAAAATTGTCAAATTACATAAAAACACTTCAAAACTGAATTTTTTGCCATTTTTGGCACAAAAAAAACTCGGCTTTATGCCGAGTTTTTTATTGATTTTTCAGTTTTTCGTCTATTGATTTTGCTACTAGTTTACCTTGCGACATTGCCAAAATTACCGTTGCCGAACCTGTCGTTGCATCGCCACCTGCATAGACGTTTTCCATGCTCGTTTGTCCGTTTTGGTCAACCACTATGCATCCCCATTTGTCAGTTTGCAAATTGGGAGTGGAGTTTTTCAACAAGGGATTGGGACTTGTTCCCAATGCCATTATTACCAAATCGCAGTCTATAACAAAGTTGCTTTGAGGTATTTCTTCAGGTCGACGTCTGCCTGATGCGTCGGGTTGACCAAGTTGCATTTTGACACATTCCATGCCCACGACAAATCCGTCTTTGCCCAAAATTTTCACTGGATTGGTTAAAAAGTCAAAAATAAGACCTTCTTCCTTTCCGTGTTCAATTTCTTCCTTTCGCGCGGGCAATTCTTGTTCGCCACGACGATAGACGACGTGAACTTCACTGCCCATACGCAATGCCGAACGTGCAGCATCCATTGCTACGTTTCCGCCACCCACGACACAAACTTTTTTACCTTTCAATATGGGTGTGGTGGAATTTTCCAAATAGGCTTTCATCAAGTTTATTCTCGTAAGATATTCGTTTGCAGAATATACTCCCGAAAGTCCTTCGCCAGGGATGTTCATAAATTTTGGCAAACCTGCACCTGTTGCAAGGTAAATTGCCGAATATCCTTGATTTTTAAGTTCGTCAACGTCAAAAAGTTTGCCAATTACAACGTTTGTTTGGAATTCAACACCCAATTTTTTCAAATTTTCCACTTCGTTTTCAACAATTTCTTTTGGCAATCTAAATTGAGGAATTCCATAAGCCAACACGCCACCCAAGACGTGCAGTGCTTCAAAAACGGTCACTTGATAACCCAATCTTGCCAAATCCCCTGCGCAAGCAAGTCCAGACGGGCCAGAGCCGACAACGGCAATCTTTTGTTTTGTGCAAGTTGACGTTTGAGTTGTTTGACGTTGTGCGTGCCAATCGGCAACAAAGCGTTCCAGCCTGCCAATTGCCACAGGTTGGCCTTTTATTCCGCATACACATTTGCTTTCGCATTGTATTTCTTGGGGGCATACGCGACCACAGACGGCAGGAAGGCAATTTGTTTTGGCAATTGTTTGATATGCACTTTCAAAATCACCCTCAACAATTTGGGAAATAAACTTTTTGATATCTACGTTGACAGGGCAACCGGTGGTGCAAGGAGAATTTTTGCACGACAAACAACGCAAGGCTTCATTTTGAGCTTGTTGCACGGTGTAACCAAGAGCCACTTCGTCGAAATTGTTGATGCGAAGTTTTGCATCTTGATGGGGCATGGGTGTTTTTGTCTTTTGAGTGTTTATCATTTTTTTAATAAATTGCAATATTTGTCGTATGCGTGTCGTTCAAATTGTTGATAGGTTTTGTTTCGTGCAATAAGTTGGTCGAAATCAACTTTGTGTGCATCAAAATCCGGTCCGTCAACACAAGCGAATTTGGTTTTTCCGTCAACGGTCAGTCTGCAACCACCACACATACCCGTTCCGTCAATCATAATGGGGTTCATGCTTGCAATGGTTTTGACGGAGTATTCTTTTGTAAGGTTGGCAACTGCTTTCATCATAGGCAAAGGGCCGACGACAAAAACGCAGTCGTATTGTTTGGTGTTGAGAAGTTGTTCCAAGCTGTATGTAACAAGTCCTTTTTGGGCGTAACTTCCGTCGTCAGTTACAATGTGAGTATCGGCCACTGTTTGGAACTTTTCTTCAAAAAACACCAAGTTTTTGCTTCTAAAACCCAAAATTGCATCAACTTTTGCATTTTGAGAGTGCAAAGTTTTTGCAATGGGGTAGGCAATTGCCGCGCCAACTCCACCGGCAACAACACACGCACTTTTTACCTTTTCAAAGTTTGTTGCGTTTCCCAAAGGGCCTGCAAAGTGATCCAACTGTTCTCCCACGTTTGCTCTTGACAAAATGGCAGTGGAAACCCCTGCTTGTTGAAAAACAATGTAAACAATGCCCATTTTTGAGTTGCAGTCGGCAATAGTCAAAGGAATTCTCTCACTTTCTTTGTGTTTGAATATGACAAATTGCCCTGCCTTGGCTTTGTTTGCCACTGCGGGGTTGTATATGCCCATCAAATAGACCACTTGATTAAGTTGTTTCTTTTCGACAATTTGGTTGAGTTTCATATCAATTAAAGTTTTTCCAACAAATTATAAATTGCTCGTGCTCTGTGCGATACTGAATTTTTTTCTTCGTCAGTTGCAACGCCAAAACTTTTTTCTAGATCGTTGCAATAGAAAATGCTGTCGTATCCAAATCCGTTTTCGCCGTCTTCTTGGAAAAGGATTTTTCCGTCCACTTTGCCTGTTGCCCAAACTTCTTTGCCGTCGGGGTAGTGCAAAACAACCACAGTTTCAAAGTGAGCAGATCTATCTAATTTGTTTTCAAGTTCTTTCAAAAGTTTAACACGGTTTGCTTTGTCATCTCCGTGAACACCCGCATATCTTGCCGAGTAAATGGAAGGCATACCGTCAAGGGCATCAACGCACAAGCCTGTGTCGTCTGCCAAAACGGCAAAAGAGGTGTGTTTGGAAATTTCTCTTGCTTTAATTTGAGCATTAGCCAAAAAGGTCGTTCCGTTTTCCTCAGGATCAACGTCAATGTTTGCTTGTTTCAAAGAGATGATTTCGTCAAATTTACCTTTCAAAATTTGTGTTATTTCTTTCACTTTGTGTGCGTTGTTGGTAGCCAAAATCAATTTAGTCATCTTTACTTATCTCCAAATATGGATTTCTTTGTTGCAAAAGAAGGATAAAATCGTCAATTTTCTCATTTTCAATGCAAATACGGACGATTATGGGTTCGGGTAAATCTTTGTATTTGTAACTGATATACAACTTTTCGTTCTTTTTAACTGCATTGTAAATGCGATTGACAAAACACAGTTGAAGCAAATTTACAAAGCCAACCATCAAACAAAGTCTTTCGCCAAAAACGTATTTTGCTTGTAAAAAAGAGATTACCACAAAAAGCGCAATCAAACTTGCAATAAGATTGTAAATTGCAAATTCGTTGTTGTACCAAAGATGCAAAATTGGCAAAACTTCCGTCAAAGAAAGAATTGTCAAAAGGACGTTTAGGCAAATCAAGACTGCAAACGTTATCAAAATGACGTAGATAGGCAATGGATAAAAATACTTAAACTTCTTCATTTTTTTGTTGTATTTGCTTGAAATTTTGGTCAAATCAATTACTTAAATAAATATATCATAAAATTATGTTGAAGTAAAGCGCAATTTGTGATACAATTTTGTTATGAGAATTATTGCAGGAATTTACAAAGGTCGCATTGTTCCATCCCCCAAAGGTTTGGACGTACGCCCCACGTTGGATAGAACGAAAGAAACGTTGTTCAACATAATCAATTTCAATTTGCCAAACGCAGTTGTTTTGGACTTGTTTGCAGGAACAGGTCAACTTGGCTTTGAAGCACTCAGCCGAGGGGCAGAAAAGGTTGCCTTTTGTGACGTTGACAAACGTTGCACTCAAAACATAAGTCAATTTGCAAGTTTGTTGAAAGCCAATTGTACCGTGCACAACCAAACGTACGATGCTTTTTTGGCAACTACCAACCAAAAATTTGACGTTGTTTTCATCGATCCACCCTATCAAAGTGGTGTGTATGAAAACGTTTTGGAAAAACTGTGTTTTAACAAACTATTAAACGAAGATGCGCTTGTCATTTGCGAATGCGCTCGCGAACACGTTTTGCCCGACAGCGTGCAACTATTAAAAAAATATAGTTCACGCGAAATTGGAACGGTTAGATTTGAGTTTTACAAACTAGTGGAGGAATAATATGATTGCCCTTTTCCCCGGTTCATTTTGCCCACCCACCGTGGGACATCTAGACATAATTGAACGTGCCTCAAAACTTTGCGACAAATTGTACGTTGTCGTTGGTTTTAATGCGGAAAAAACCTACTCAATTTCCGCCCAAACAAGGGTTGACCTTTTGAAAAAATGCACAAAACACCTTAAAAACGTCGAAATCGTTGCTTTTGATGGTTTTATGACTGATTTTTGTCAACAAGTATCGGCAACCGTAATGATAAAATCCGTTCGCAACGAAGAAGATTTGGAAACGGCATTTGTAACAAACCAAGTCAACAATCAATTTTGGAAAGAAGGCGAACTTATTTTGCTTGCTTGCAACCAAAAATACCAATCGGTTTCTTCCAGTTTGGTAAGAGAACTTGCTTTCTATGGCAAAAGTTTGTCTGGCTACGTTCCAAACGAAATTTGTCAAGACGTAGAAAAGTTGCTCAAAAAGTAACGAGCGAAAAAATCCAACATAAAATTGTAGCAATTGCTCCTTGCGTGATTTTTGCAATCACGTAAGGGGCAGTTTTTATTTTGCATTGTTTTATAAAGGGCAAGGTTTGAAAAAATACGCACAAACCACCAAAACTGACCAGCCCTGATATCAATGGTGCAACAACTTTTGTATCAAGGCATTTTGACAGCAAATTTGCTCCGTTTGTCATCTCCAAAAGCCCCATCAAAAAAGCAACAAAAGGATTGGTTGGATCAAGGGAAAAAACAAAGCAAATCATTTGAGAAATCATATAAAAAACGGCAACGTAACCACCGACGTTCAACACGGTAAAAATGGTGTCAGTCATCGTGTCAATTTGAGGGTTTTCTTTGGTGGGAAAGGTGCAAAAAACCCCATTAGATTTTTTTCTGAAAATCAACCAATTTACTATCGCCGAAAGGTAGTGACTGCATAGCAAAATGGGCGTGCCAAATCCACCCAAAAAGGAATTTGAGATGGTGGCAATTAGATAAATTGGACTGGCGTTTGAGCAAAGCAAAGACAAATTGAAAGCAGTAGCCGAATCGATTTTTCTTTTAAAAAAAAGTTGGCTTGTACACTTTGCGCCAATGGGATAACCGCATATAAGAGAGTTGACGTAAACTCTGAAAAGTAGTGTGTCAAACTTAAATTTTTTGCCAATAGAAAAGGTTTTTACAGAAGTTGTTTTGGTCGCCAAAATTAATTTTGAAAACAAAACGAAAGGCAACAAGGTGGGCAAAATGTTCTGCCCCCAAAGTGCAAGACCGGACAAAACGTCTTTGGAAAATGTGGCCGGATAGGTCAGCAACAGGATGCAAAACATCAAAATTGCAAACAAATAAAATCGCTCTAAAACAAACTTTACCATGTTCTAGTATATGATTTTCAAAAGCTAAACAGGTCTTTAAAAGAAAAAAAACAAAACAAGTGGTGGGTTGATAAAAAAAATTTTAAAACAAGTAAAAAGGCAACTTTGCCTCAATTTTAGGTAAAATTGCCTTGATAACAATTAAATATAGTAGTTTATAAAATACTATGTCACGCATAGCACTATACTTTTTGCAATTTTGTGGGTTTATCTCCACCTGCCAAAGCAAAATACACTTTGTTTGCTCTGTCGTCAATTTTGGAAAAAAGGTCGGCACCTTCTTGTTCTTTCACCAAAGAAAGCATCAATTCGGCTTTGTCTTTTTTAACTGCCAAAATTTTCAATGGCATATCCAGCACCTTTGCTTGTTGCATATCCGTCTTGGTTATGCCCAAGACGTTTGCCAAAACAATGCGTTGCAACTTTGCTTGGGTGTATCGTTTGCTTTTGCATTTTGACATAAAGTCGTCAAAGTCTTTTGATTGCCATGCTTTGACCAAGACGTTTTCCAATCCTTCTACAACACCCAAGGTTTTTTCAATTTCTTCTTTTGTTTGCGTTGCCAAAAAAATCTTTGCAAAGTTTTTGTATTTTGATTCTACCTCAACGTCAAAAGATTGTTCAAAATTTGGCAAAAATTCTCTTGCGATTTTACCTTCTTTTGCCCATTCCCTAAGGTTGGATGCAGTGCAAAAATTTTTGTCGTCATAGTCGCGTTTCAACGTTTCAAAAGTTAAGTTTGCATCTAGGCTTTTCCCTGCCAAAATATACTCAATTGCCAAGGTGTCGTTTCCTTGGGAAAGAAGGTCTTGAAACTGTGGCAAAGCAAGGCTTACTGCCATTGGATAACTGACGTTTCCAAGGCGTACTTTTTCTCTAATTTTTTCATTGGAATTAATTATTGCTTCGGCACAACTTTTCAACCTTTCTACGTCTCCGGAAACGGAGCCAAACACAACGTTGTTTGCTCCTGACATAAGGGCAGTTTTTATGCCACCAAAAGCAAAGTCCTTTGCACTTGCTGTTGCAAAAATTGTAGGCAATTCTACAACAAGGTCTGCACCTGCCAAAATTGCATATTTTGCACGTTGCCATTTGTTGGCAAGGGCAGGCATACCTCTTTGTACAAAGTTGCCACTCAAAACACACACAACTGCTTGAGAGTTTGCCTTTGCAAAATCAATCAAACGTTTGTGTCCGTTATGTAATGGATTAAATTCCGAAATAATAGCACTAATTTTCATAATTTATCAATTTCACCTTTGACTTTACTTACAAAATGTAGTATAGTTGTTTGGGTACTTAAAAAGTATACCACACTTTTAGCAAAATTCCAACCGTGGAGGTATAAAATGTCACAACTTATTGATAGTTACAAACAAAAGGTTAAACCCTATCAAAAAACCATTGTTTTGCCCGAAGGCGAAGATATTCGCGTAATTGGCGCAGCGTCTGAAATTGCAAAAGAAGGTTTTGTAAAAATCGTCGTTTTGGGCGATGAAAAACAAATTGCCGAAAATGCAAAAGGTTTCGATTTGAGTGGTGTGGAAATTATCAATCCCAAAACCTCTCCCAGATTGCAAGAATATGCAGATTTCTTGTACGAACTCAGAAAAGAAAAGGGCGTAACACCCGAAAAAGCATTGGAACTTGTTTCCGACGTAATGTATTATGCAGTAATGATGGTCAAATGTGGCCATGCCGACGGTATGGTTGGTGGCGCAATTCACGCAACAAGCGATCTTTTGCGTCCCGCATTGCAAATTGTAAAAACAGTTAAAGGTGTCAAGACGGTTTCCGGTTTCTTCATTATGGAAAACGCATCTCATCCCGACGAAAAACTTCGCCAAATCATTTTTGCAGACTGTGCAATCACACCTGCACCCACAAGCGAAGACCTTGCAGACATTGCAATTTGTTCCGAACGTTCTGCACGCGCATTTTTGCCCATCGAACCCAAAGTGGCAATGCTCAGTTTCTCAACAAAAGGCAGTGCAAAACACGAAAGAATTTCCGTTGTTTCTCAAGCAGTGGAAATTGTCAAACAACGTTATCCCGACATGGCAGTAGATGGCGAATTGCAATTTGACGCAGCAGTCGTTCCCGAAGTTGGCAAACTTAAATGCCCCACGAGCAAAGTAGCAGGCCAAGCAAACGTATTTGTATTCCCCGACCTTGGTGCAGGCAACATTGGTTACAAAATTGCTCAACGTTTGGGTGGCTACAACGCATACGGCCCCATTTGCCAAGGTATGGCAGCACCTTGCAACGATCTTTCCAGAGGTTGCTCTAAAGAAGACATCATTGCAGTTGTTGCAATTACAGCATTGCAAGCAGTTCAAAACGCATAAAAAGGAGATTGAAAATGAATATTTTGGTTATCAACGCAGGAAGCAGTTCCTTAAAATATCAACTCATCAATATGGACAACGAATCGGTTATTGCAAAAGGTATTTGCGAAAAAATCGGTTTGGCAGATTCTTTTTGCGTTCACAAATGCAAAGGCAACGAAATCAAACTAGTTCACAAAATGCCCACTCACAAAGAAGCAATGCAACTTGTTTTGGATGCATTGACACACAAGGAATATGGCGCAATTGAATCTATGGACGAAATTGCAGCAGTTGGTCACAGAGTTTTGCACAGTGGCGAAGACTTTACCGACAGCGTTTTGGTTACCGACGAAGTTATGCAAATTTGCGAAAAGAACAAACCTCTTGGCCCCTTGCATATGGGTCCCAACATTTCCGGTGTTTATGCATGCCAAGAAGTTATGCCCAACGCACCCATGGCATTGGTTTTTGATACGTCTTTCCACTTGACGATGCCTGCATACGCATATATGTACGCATTGCCCTATGAAGACTATGAAAAATACAAAATTCGCCGTTATGGTTTTCACGGCACAAGCCACAAATTCGTAAGTGGAGAAGCAGCAAAATTCTTGTGCAAAGATTTCAACAAAATCAAGATGATCACAACCCACTTGGGCAACGGTTCTTCCTTGGCAGCAATCAAAGACGGCAAAGTCATTGATACTTCAATGGGCTTTACACCCTTGGAAGGTTTGCCCATGGGAACAAGAACAGGCGACATTGATCCTGCATGCTTGGAATTCTTGGCATCAAAAACAGGCAAAGATATCCACGAATTGTTGTTGTACGCAAACAAAAAATCCGGTATGCTTGGCCTTTCCGGTATTTCCAGCGACTTCAGAGATTTGAGAGAAGCAGCAAACAACGGCAATCAACGTGCACAATTGGCTTTGGACGTCTTTGCATATCACGTAAAGAAATACATTGGCAGTTACGTTGCAGCACTTGGCGGTTTGGACGTTTTGGTCTTTACAGCAGGTGTCGGTGAAAACGACGTTGACGTAAGAAAAGCAGCAACAAGCAATCTTGAATACTTGGGCATTTACATTGACCAAGAAAAGAACGCACAACGCAACAATGGTCAACCCAGAATCATCTCTACAGACGACAGCCCTGTTACAGTAGTGGTCGTTCCCACCAACGAAGAACTTGTTATTGCAAGAGAAACCAAAAGATTGGCAAAATTGTAATAATTTTGGTTGACAAATACCAACCTTTGCATTAAAATTGCATAGGTAAAATCACGAGACGAATAAGGAGGTGCACAAAATGGCAGTCCCTAAACGAAAAATATCCAAACAACGCAAACACACAAGAGCAGCCAACTGGAAAGTTGCAGCAGTTACTTTGGTAGAATGCCCTCAATGTCACACTTTGAAGGTTCCTCACCAAGTTTGTGAAGAATGTGGCTATTATGACGGCAAAGTCGTCGTAGAAAAGAAAGAGGAAAAGTAATAAAATACGACTCACAGCAGACTGAATTGTTTCAGTCTGCTTCTTTTTTTGCAAAAAAATAACAAATCTATTGCCTAACTTTTGTTATTAGGTTATAATTGAATAGTTGTTATTATATATAGGCAGGTTAAATTATGAAAAAAGTTGTAGTTGACGTTTTTGGTGGCGACCACGCACCGCAAGAAATTGTAAACGGTTGTTTGATTGCTCTTGAAAATCAAAAAGACTTTTCCATCGTTATGGTTGGCAAAGAACAAGAAATCAAAAATTGCTTGTTGGGTCAAACCTATGACGAAAGTCGCATTGAAATTGTTGACGCAGTTGACGTCATTACCAATGACGACACACCTACAGTGGCAATTCGTAACAAAAAACAATCCTCATTGGTTGTTGCATACGAATACTTGAAAAACAACGACGATGCCATTGGCTTGGTTTCCGCAGGAAGCACAGGTGCAGTTTTGACAGGTGCAACTTTGAAAGTTGGCCGAATCAAAGGCGTTTCTCGTCCTGCACTTGCCCCTTTGTTGCCAACGGTAATTCCCGACAAAAAGGTTATGTTGGTTGACTGTGGTGCAAACGTAGATTGCAAACCTCATATGTTGTTGCAATTTGCCCAAATGGGCAACGCATTTTGCAAAAGCGTATTAAAAATTGAAAATCCCAAAATCGGTTTGCTTTGCAATGGTACGGAAGATCACAAAGGCAACGAATTGACACACGAAACTTTCCAACTTTTGAAAGCAAGCAACCTCAATTTTGTTGGCAATATGGAAGCAAGAGATATCTTGTCGGGCGAATATGACGTTGTTGTTTCCGATGGTTTTTATGGTAACGTTGCACTCAAAACCTGTGAAGGCACAGCTCTTGCGATGTTTTCCATCATGAAAAAAGCATTTACTGCCAATTTCAAACGCAAAATTGGTGCAGCATTACTCAAACCTGCATTTAAAGAAGTTAAAAAAATTATGGACTACAACGAAAGCGGTGGCGCACCTTTTTTGGGCGTTAAAAAGTTGGTCGTCAAAGCACACGGTTCTTCCAAAGGAAAAGCCTTTTCTGCTTGCATCAAACAAATCGTTGATTTTGACAACGACCAACTCATCGACTTGATGAAAACATATTTTGAAAACGCACAAATGGAGACACAAAATGACTGATTTTCCTTTCAGTTTGATTGAACAAAAAATTCAATACGTTTTCAAAGACAAAAATTTGCTGTATAAAGCATTTATTCACTCTTCTTTTGCCAATCAAAATGGATTGGAAAGCAACGAAAGGATGGAATTGTTTGGCGATGCAATTTTAGAATATCTTTCCACCGAGTATTTGTTTGGGCAATATCCAAACAAAGACGATGGAGCCTTGTCCAAAGCACGTGCCAGCACAATTTCTGCAGTAACTTTGAAAAAAGCATTGACAAAATTGGATTTGTCCCAACATTTGCTTATGTCAAAGGGAGCAGTAACAATTAAAAATACTTCCTTCAAATTGGACAGTAACTTGTACGAAAGTTTGTTGTGTGCAATCTATTTGGATGGTGGCATGGAAAGTGCGAGAAAATTTGTCTTGCTTACTTTGAAGGAGTTTTTTGACGACGTTGACAATCTTGTTCAACGAGATTTCATAAGTTTAGTAAACGAACATTGCCAAATTAACAAGTTAAATTTGGATTTCAAATTGCTAAATAGAAGTGGGCCCGACCACAGACCGGAGTTTGAATACGGCTTGTTTATCAATGGCGAAAAGTTTGCCGTTGGTAAAGGTCGCAACAAACAAAAGGCACAATGGGAAGCAGCAAAAGTTGCTTACGATAAATTGGTAAAAAACAAGTAGGTAAAAAATGGTAAATCTTAAGAAAATTGAAATGTACGGCTTCAAGTCTTTTGCCGACAAATTGGAAATGACGTTTGACAACACTTTTACAGCAATCGTTGGCCCCAACGGTTGTGGCAAAAGCAACATTTCCGATGCCGTTCGCTTTGTTTTGGGTGAACAATCGGCAAAATCATTGCGTGGTAAAACAATGAGTGACTTTATTTTCTCGGGAACAGATGCAAGAAAGTCAATGAGTTATTGCGAAGTTTCATTGCATTTGGACAATTCGTCTAGATTTTTCGACCTTGACATGGACGAAATTATTCTCAGCAGAAAATTGTACCGTACAAACGAAAGTGAATATTACATCAACAAAAACTTGGTTAGATTGAAAGACATTTCCGAAATGTTGCACCAAGCTGGTTTAGGTAGAGACGGCTATTCTTCCGTAGGACAAGGCAGAATGGATGCAATTTTGAACGCAAAACCCGAAGACAGACGTGCAATTTTTGAAGAAGCATTGGGTATCTCTCAATTTAGAATTAAAAAGGTGGAAACGGAACGCAAACTTGCCAAAACAACGGCAAATATGGACAGTTTGAACCTTATTTTGAGCGAATTGAATAGACAATTGGAACCTTTGCGCAAACAATCAATCAATGCCGAAAAGTATTTGGACTTGTCGGAAAAGTTGAAATATAAAGAAATCAACCAATATATTTACACCTATGACAACGCAAGTGCCGACAAAGCAATGCGCAGACAAGTCATAGACACTTTAAAAGATGAATTCGAACAAGACAATCGTATTTTTGAACAATATCAAGAAGAATACGACAACTTGATGAACGAAATTTCCAACATTGACAATTCATTGGCGCAATTAAGGGATCAACAAATGTCTTTGGCAGTTGAAATTGAACGTCAAACGGGTGCGCAACAACTTTTGAAGGAAAAAATTGATGCAAACGAAAGACACATTGCCAACTTGAATACCTCAATTGACAACGACCAACAAGATTTACAAGCAACCATCAACAACATTGAACAAACGGAAAACGACATCAAAGTTCGCAGTGTTGATGCACAAAATTTGCAAGCAAAAGTTTCCGATTTGAACGATGCTTTCGTAAAACAAACAGCAATTTGTGATGAATTGCAAAAGAAACTTAACGCAATTCAAATTGAATACAACAACTTTATTCGCAGTCAATCCAACGCAAAAGCATTGCAAGTTTCCAACGAAACGCAACGCAAAAATATGTTGGCAAGATTGGAAGAACTTGCTCTTTCCGAAAAGGAACTTTCCCAACGTATTGCATTGATGTCAGGCGAAGAACAAAAACTTTTTGCCCAATACGAAAAAGACAAGTTGGAACGTGGCAATTTGTTGCCTGTTATTGACCAATCTCAAAAGGAAATTGAAGCACTCAACAAACAATTTAATACCCTTAAAAATCAATTGTCATCTTTGCAACAACAAGTTGCATCCGAACGAGGCAAACTTTCCGCTTTGAAGGAATTTGTTGACAACTACAAAGGATACGATCAAAGTGTTCAACAACTTATGGGCGACACAAAATCCAATGCAACCTTGAAAGATTGCATTTTGGGTGTAGTGGCCAACGTTTTGTCTGTAAAAGAAAATTATGCCGTGGCAATTGAATCTGCTTTGGGCAACAAAGTACAAAACGTCATTGTAAAAAGCACAGCCGATGCAAAATACGTTGTTGACCACCTTAAATATCGTCAATATGGTCGTGTAAGTATGTTGCCTTTGGCAAATCTCAAACGTCAAAACGCAATTGACCAAGCAGTAAAATCGGAAAATGGTTTTGTTGCATTGGCAGTGGACGTTGTTTCTTGTGACGAAAAATTTGTTCCTGTACTCCACAGCCTTTTGGGAAATACAATTGTTGTAAAAGACTATCAAACAGCAGTGGCATTGTCTCAAAAATACAATCAATCTTTTGCTTTTGTAACCCTTGAAGGTGAAAAAATTGCCAAAAAAGGCACAATTTCAGTAGGTAGCGCACAAAAGAAAAAGGGTGCATTGCTTTCTTATGATTCTGAAATCAAAGCCAAAGAGCAAATTTTGGCAGATTTGCAAGCTAAAATTGACGATGTCACAGCCCAACAAAGCCAAAAAGATGCTCAATTGACGGATGCTCGCAACCAATTGACGGAACAAACGACTCTTTTGCACAATTTAAACCTTGCCATTTCCACAGGCAAAGAAAGGTTGGACGCAAGCAAAAATCTAAATCAAAAAGACAAAGCAAATATTCAAAAAGTTTATTACGAAACGGAAAACATCAAAAGCCGTTTGGAAGCATTGTCCAAACAATCTGTGCTTTCTGATGAAGAACTTGCTCAAAACGATCAAAAAGAGGCAAAATACGTTGCGGATATTACCGATTTGAGAGAAAAACTTACCGTTCAAAATACCAAGAAAAACAATTTGTCATCCGATTTGTCTTCATTTAAGGTAAGACTTGCCGGATTAAACGTCAATTTGGACAACGCAAAGCACTCTTTGGAAGCAAACAAAATTCGTGCAAACAACTTGCAAAATGGTATTGCCAACAAAAAGAATACCCTCACTCGTTTGACTTACGAAGTTCAAGGTTTTTACGAACAACTTTCCAGATGGGCAGTTGATCAAAGCCGAAGCGAAGAGTTGGAACAAGTTATGTTGAAAGTCAAATCAGCCGACAAACACAAGGCTGATTTAAACGACAAATTCAACCAAGTTGGCGAACAACGTTTAGAATTAACCACCAAATTGGAAGCAATGAAAGGAAAAATTGCCACGGAAGAATATATTTTGGGCAAAATTGACGACGATTTGCAAGAATTGCAACAACATATTTTGGAAGACTACAACGTGACGTATTCTCAAGCAATGCAGTTTAAAGATGAACAATACGATTACGTAAAAGGCAAAGAAGAAATAACGCATATCAAAAACCAAATCAATCGTTTGGGTTACGTCAACGTAAATGCAATCAACGATTACAAAGACGTTTCTCAACGTCATGGAGACATCACAACGCAAGTTGAAGATTTGGAAAAGGCAAAAAAAGACCTTCTTAACGTTTTGGCAACACTTACCAAAGAAATTGAAGAACGTTTTGAAGAAGGCATTGAAAAAATCAACGTCAACTTCAAACAAGTCTTTACCGAATTGTTCTCAGGTGGCAATGCAAGACTTCTCATTGACACAGCTGAAGGCAAAGCTCCTTTGGACTATGGCGTGGAAATCGTTGCACAACCTCCGGGAAAACGTTTGCAAACCATCTCATTGTTGTCGGGTGGTGAACGCACTTTGACAGCAGCAGCAATTTTGTTTGCAATTTTGAAACTCAAACCCTTGCCTTTCTGTGTCTTGGACGAAATTGAAGCAGCATTGGACGATGCAAATGCAGACAAAATTGCTCGTTACATCAAAAAATTTGCCAATGACACTCAATTCTTGGTCATTACACACAAAAAACCTACTATGGAAAATGCTGACGTATTGTATGGTGTAACGATGGAAGAAAAAGGTGTTTCCAAAGTTGTCAACGTAAAACTTACCGAAGCAATCAAACAAGCAGCATAGAAGAGGAAAACAATGGGATTTATTCAAAAAATTATCGACGGCTTGAAGAAAACAAAACAAGCCATCGTATTTCAACTTAATCAACTGTTCAAAAAGGGAATTTTTGACGAAGATTTTTATGATGATTTGCAATTTTTGTTGTTGTCAGCCGACGTAGGCAACGACACAGCAGAAGTCATCATTGAAAAATTGAAGGAAAAGATGACCAAGGACAAAGTCGGAGATCCCAAACAAGCGCAACAATATTTAAAACAAGTTTTGTGCGACATTTTGGGCGAAGACCAGTTGGAAATTGAAACACCTTCAGTCATTACGATTGTGGGCGTTAATGGTGTTGGCAAAACGACAACGGTGGGCAAACTTGCCAATTTGTTTACAAAACAAGGAAAATCGGTTGTTGTTGCAGCAGCGGACACTTTCCGTGCAGCAGCAAGTGAACAATTGGAAATTTGGGCAAATCGCGCAAAAGTTCGCATTGTGAAACACGAAGAAGGCAGTGATTAAATATCTCTGGCATACATATCATTAATAACATTTTTCAGAGATACTCCGAGCATTTCGTTTGCTGTGGCACTTGAACTATCATAGTTATCGCTAATCG
>JAFQWS010000077.1 GCA_017407305.1 Clostridia bacterium | reverse complement strand
GTAATTTTTTTGGCATTGACGTTGGTATTCTGCTTGACAGCATGCTCTGGTGCAGGTTTTGCAAGCAAAGGCCAAGTCAACAAACTTGTCGATAACTATGCCGACGAAAACGGCAACATTCAAGTAAAAGCAACAATCAACTACACAGATGCAGACGGTCACGACGTCCAAGTTGCAATCCTTTACAATTTGCATTTGTCCAAAGCCCCCATCACAGTTGCAAACTTTGTTGCACTTGTTTTGGATGGTCACTATGACAATATTGTTTTTGATTCACTTTACTCTGCAAGAAACACAGTTGGTTTGCTTGCAGGCACATACACGTATGACGAAGAAGCACAACACGAAGAAGAAGATGCAAAACTCGTCTATGACAAACACGACGATCCCGAATTCACAATCAAAGGTGAATTTGTTTCCAACTTCTATGAAAACAACGACCTTACACACCAACTTGGTTGCCTTGTAATGTGGCACGACAGCTACACAACGGCAAGTGATTTTGACACAGCAAACACACAATTCTATATGACGTGTTCCAGTGGCAATCTCAACGATGAAGGCGAAGTTGTTTACACAAACGACAAAAACTTTGCAGTATTTGCAACAATTGCAGAAAATGGTGTCACAGTCAGTTATGACGGCGCAGTCATTTTGGAAAACGTTGACGGCATCCCTGCATGGGTAATGAACGACATTTACAGCAACAACGACGGTTACGAAGCAATCGAAATCAACGGCGAATTCAAGGCCAATGGTGATGCAGTTACAGACAACTGCTTGGAAAGATTGGTTTACGTTTCCGGTTGGGAATTTGTCGAAGACACAGACCTTTCCGGTTTGGTTGAATTTGCACAAAATCATCGCAATTCCTAATTTTCATTGCAAAAGTTTTGGGGCACCTAATTAGGCGCCCCATTTTTAAGTTAAAATGATAAAGTTAAGCAAGGTAGAAAAAAACACAATCACGCACAAATGCGGTTTCAAACAAGGTGACGTAATAATTGCAATCAACGGCGAAAAGGTCGTTGATATGTTGGACGTTGCCTATTTTGACAGTCTTTCACGTCTAAACGTGGAAATCGTTCGTGATGGAAAAAATCAAATTGTCAAGGTGAACAAAGGCTTTATGCCAATGGATTGGGAATTTGATTCTTCCAGTTATATCCAACCCAAGTGGTGCGCCAACAAATGTGTTTTTTGTTTCGTTGACCAACTGCCCCAAGGATGCAGAAAAACTTTGTACGTCAAAGACGACGACTGGCGACTTTCCTTTGTGTCGGGCAACTTTGTCACTTTGACCAATATCACAGACGAAGACTTGTTGCGTATTCTCAAAAGACAATATTCTCCTTTGTACGTTTCCGTTCACGCAACGGACGAAGAGTTGAGAAAGCATCTTTTGGGCAATCAAAAAGCAAGACCAATTTTGCCTTTGATTGAAACGTTGACTGCTCACGGCATTTCCTTGCATACGCAAATCGTTTTGTGCCAAAATTTAAATGACGGCAAGCAGTTGGAAAAAAGTGTAAACGATTTGTACAAATTTTTCCCTTACGTCAAATCTTTGGCAGTTGTGCCTGTTGGCATAACAAAACACAGAAAAAATCTCAATCCACTTACACCCGTTGACAAACAAACGGCAAATGCAACCATTGATTTTATTGAGGCTTTTGACCAAAAAGTGTACGAAAAACACGGATGCCATTGGGTGTATTGCTCGGATGAAATGTACGTTGTTGCCCAACGCGACCTTCCTTCCTACGACAAGTACGGCGATTTTGAGCAAATTGAAAATGGTGTTGGTTTGATTGCCGATTTCAACTACCAATTCCAATTGGCATTTGAAAGTGCAATTTCGGCAAAACAACAAGGTTTTACGGTTGTTACAGGTGTTGCAGCAAGTCAACACATCAAAGACACAGTAGAACGCTTGAAAAAGGCTTTCCCCGACCTAAAAGCCAACGTTTTGACGGTGGAAAACCAATATTTTGGTTCAACGGTTACCGTTGCAGGTTTGATTGTGGGCAAAGATATTGAAAACGCAGTAAAAACCTCAAAGACAACAATTTATGAAAATTTGTTAATCCCCAAAGTTATGCTCAAAGAAAACGAAGACGTATTTTTGGATGGTATGACTTTGCAACAATTAAAGGAAAGTTTGGCAAGAGAAATCACCGTTGTTTCCGATGGTTACGAATTTTGCCAAGCATTGGTGAACGTAGATGAATAGCAAACCCTTAGTTGCCATTGTAGGCAGACCCAACGTGGGTAAATCCACCTTTTTCAACAAAGTCTGTGGCGAAAGAATTTCCATTGTTTCCGATATGCCCGGTGTTACGCGTGACCGTGTTTACGCCGACGTAGAGTGGTGTGGAAAGCAATTTACCATTGTGGACACAGGTGGTATTCAACTCAAATCGGAAGACGTAATGCACAAACACATTGTAGAACAAGCAAAAATTGCTTTGGACTTGGCAGATGCAGTTTTGTTTTTTGTTGATGCAAAAAGCGATCTCACGGCAGAAGACTATGACGTGGCAAGTATGCTTAGAAAAACCAACAAACCTGTTTTGCTTGTTGTCAACAAGGTGGACAATGCAAGTGTAGATTTTACCGAATATTATGCGTTGGGTATGGACTTGTACCCCATTTCAGCCGAACACAAACGTGGTGTTGGCGATTTGTTGGATGCAGTTTGTGAATTTTTGGAAGAGTATCACGAAGACGAAGATTCTCAAACGATAAAAATTGCCGTTGTTGGCAAACCCAACGCAGGAAAATCGTCATTGACAAATAAAATTTTGGGTTATGACCGTACAATTGTGTCGGACATTGCAGGAACGACTCGTGATGCCATTGACACACCTTTTGAAATTGACGGACAAAAATACGTCATCATTGACACAGCAGGTATGCGTCGCAAACGCGCCATTGACGATGCCACGGTGGAACAATACAGTGTTATGCGTTCCCTCAACGCAGTACGCCGTGCAGACGTGTGTTTGATTGTCGTTGATGCCAACGAAGGCTTGAGCGAACAAGACGTAAAAATTGCAGGATTTGTACACGAAGAAGGAAAACCTTCTGTTGTTATCGTCAACAAATGGGACTTGATTGAAAAGGACACCAACACGCAAAAATTGTTTGAAGACAAACTTAAAACCGATTTGGCATTTATGGATTACTTCAAATTTTTGACCATTTCAGCCAAGACGGGACAAAGGGTAAACAAGGTGTTGGATATGGTAAACTACGTTTACGAAAAATCCAATTTCAGAGCAACAACAGGTGTCTTGAACGACGTCATTTCCGATGCAATTTGTGCCGTGGAACCTCCGTCGGTGCGTGGCAGACGTGGCAAAATTAAGTATGCAACCCAAGTGTCCGTTGCCCCTCCTACGTTTGTTTTGTTTTGCAATCAACCTGCCCTTTTGCATTTCTCATACAGACGCTATATCACCAACTATATTCGCAACGCATTTTCGTTGGATGGCACTCCCATCAAGGTAATTTTCAAAGGCGACCAAGAAGACGACGAATAAAAATTTTCCTTGCTATAAATTTTTGCTTTTTGACAACCTTCAAAAAGACTGCATAGACTAGTTAAAATTGCAAATTCAAGTGGTGTAAATACGCCCAAAAATTTGCCAAAATTCAAAAATAACGATGCCCATTGTGTTAAACACAATGGGTGCTTTTTTTGCCTATTTTTTCTCTTTATCACGAAAAATCTATCATTCATAATATACTATGACAAACATAGTACCACCATTTGTCCCTAAATTTCTCAATTTTGGCAATTTTAGGGCTTTTAGCGTTCTAAAATGCAGTTGCCCAATCATACCTTATTTTTAGTTTTAGGAGGTGCCAAAAGGTATGAATTTATACAAAGATATTGCAACACGCACAGGTGGTGACATATATATTGGAGTGGTCGGTCCGGTACGCACGGGAAAGTCAACTTTTGTAAGCAAGTTTATGCAATTGGTTGTTTTGCCCAACCTTTCAGATGCCAATGCAAGAGCAAGAGCCATTGACGAAATGCCTCAATCGGCAGACGGCAAAACCATCATGACAACCCAACCAAACTTTGTTCCCAACGTTGCTGTGCCCATCACGTTTGAAGACAAAACCAAGGCATCGGTTCGCTTGATTGATTGTGTTGGCTACTTGATTGACGGTGTTTCAGGACATATGGAAAAGGACAAACCTAGACTTGTTTCCACCCCTTGGAGCAAGGAACCAATGCCCTTTGAAAAGGCAGCAGAAATGGGTACTGAAAAGGTGGTAAAAGAACATTCTACCATTGCCATTGTTGTGACAAGTGACGGCAGTTTTTCCGACCTTTCGCGTGAAAATTATTCCTCGGCAGAAGCAAGGGTAATTGCCGAACTGAAACAAACGGACAAACCTTTTGTCGTGGTGCTCAACACAACCCATCCAACGGCAAGTTACACTCAAGAGTTGGCAGAGAAACTTACCCAAAATTATCAAACGGCAGTCATACCTGTTGACGTGGCAAATATGACAAAAGAGATTGCTCAAGACGTTTTATCTCACGTTTTGCAACAATTTCCCGTCAGAGCCATCAAAATTGATTTACCCAAGTGGCTTGCCACCTTGTCTGGGGAACACCCTGTCATTGCCAATTTGGTAAAAGGAATCAAAGAGTATGCCTTGTCTATTGACAAAATGTATCAATGCAAACGTCTTTGCTTGATGGAAGAAAACCAAGATTTTTTGTCCCCTGTCATTACCGAATTGGATATGGGCAATGGTGTGGCAACTTTTGAAATAAAGCCTCAACAAGATTTGTTTTATCGTGTGTTGTCTGCTGAGGCAGGTTGCGACGTCACAGACGAGTACAGTCTTATGAGTTTTGTCACGTCGTCATCTTTTGCAAAACGACAATACGAACATATCAAACAAGGTTTGGTGGATGCGCAAAACAACGGTTATGGAGTGGTGTGTCCAAGATTGGACGAAATGACCTTGCAAGAACCGGAAATTGTCAAACAAGGCACACGCTACGGCGTGAGATTGAAAGCCACAGCACCTTCTTTTCACATCATGAAGGTGGACGTCAACACGGAAGTATCCCCCATTGTTGGTAGCGAACAACAAAGTCAGTACCTTATTAAAGAGTTTGAATCGGATCCCACCCGTTTGTGGCAAACCAATATGTTTGGAAAATCCTTGTCCGACTTGGCGAGAGAAGGTTTGACGGAAAAATGTGCCACAATGCCTCACGAAGCGCAAGAAAAAATAGTAAAAACGGTCGGCCGTATCATCAACGACGGCAAAGGTGGACTTATTTGTTTGCTTTTGTGAAAGTAGCTATTTAACAAAGAAAAAACAGCAAAAAAAGAATCTACAAAGCTAGAAAAAAAACAAAATTAGAAAAAAATAGCAAACAAAAAGAGCAAACTTTTTCAGTTTGCTCTTTTTCTTGTGACCAAAAACCAAGTCACTTTTGTTGGTGCGAGAAATGGGACTTGTAAGGAGCGAAGCGACGGAATAGTGAGCAAATTTGTTTTGCGAACGTCACGTCATTTCAACTTCCCATAAAAGCCTGTAAAAAGTGACGAGAAAAGGGGAAAAAGAAAAGAGCAAACGTTGTTCGTTTGCTCTTTTTCTTGTGACCAAAAACGAAGTCACTTTTGTTGGTGCGAGAAATGGGACTTGAACCCATACGGTCTCCCACACGCCCCTTAAACGTGTGCGTCTGCCTATTCCGCCATTCTCGCATAGTTTAGTGGTGCGACCGGAAAAAAGTATAACATACATTTTTGCGTTTGGCAATTTTTTTGTTAAACTTTTTTTTATTTTTTAAAAAATTAAATTGAAAGCGACTATTCCACCAAAATATCTTGCAATTTTGTGTAAACGGTGGCTGCTTTGTCTTGCCAACGTTTTTCAATGTACTTGGCCGTGTTGCGTGTCATAACGTTGAGGTGTATTTCCAAAGTAACTTTTGTTGCTTCTTCAATGCGAAGTGTTACGTCATAACTGCCGTCCTCTCTTTTTTGATAGTTGGCAATATAGTCTTGACGTCTGCGATATTCAATGCGACTTTTTTTGATTGTTGCCGAAATAACTTCTCTTACCGAGGAGGGAATACGGACGTAGAAGTGTGCCAAACAAACTCTGCCTTCCGTTGTCAAGTCGTACAAGGGATCGCCCCCGCCGTTGACGTATGTCTTGTAGATGAAGTTGTTTCTTTCCAATTCGGACAAGGTGTTTACGCAGTTTGCATAGTCAATCCAGTTGTTTTTATATGTACACAAGTCCAAAATGGTGGAAGCAGTCATTGCTGTTTCCATCTTGTCAAAAACAAACAACAAAATCAGTTTGTTTTGGGTTGAATCTTGTGTTATACCGGCGGTCATTTGGCTACCTCTTTCGTACTTAATGCTTTGGTTGTTTGATTATACTACAAAAAAGTTGCTCTAACAAGAGATTTACGCAAAATTTTCAAAAACACTTGGAAAGTACGTTGATTTATGATATAATCTAATCAAATTTAGGAGTTCTATGCATTCAACACAGAGTTTACAGCTTTTTACACAAAGTATCAACGGCTTGATTGACAGCAAGCTGATTATGGTCAACCAAAATATTGAAAGCGTACTCAAAAGCGTTGCTTCCGTCAGCGTCTTTACCAACTGCTTGGTGGAAACGTTGAAGACGACCAACTACGTCAACGAACTCAATCGTGCAACGGTCACCTTTATGGGTGCCGACAGACGACAAAAAAAGCAACTCAAACTTCCCGTTGACAAAAATCGCGCATTTACGTTGGTGGTGTGTTTGCTCACCGAAATTGACTGTGGCAAACGCAACTTTTTGGACTTTTTAAAGGAATATTTCAACGCAAACGAACCCACCGAAAGTTATGATATGTTCGTTGAGCAAATTCTTTTGCCTTTCAAGACAATCGGACAATATATGCTCAAAGATGCCGATCCTCAAAGTTTTGACAAACAAGCCACTGACCGTGCTTACGACTATTTTCAAGCGACACCTGTCTATATCAACAGCGAAATGTTGCATTTGGTTTTGGGCGCAATTCAATCGGTAAGAGAATTTACGCAAGAAGACGAAATTCTTTCCACCGAAGACGTTAACCAACGATTGCTTATGTGTGATGCTTTGACCAACGCAATGCAACTCAAAAATCCCAAAATGATCAAAATCATGTGGGTGGGTTTTGTAAATACATTCAAGTTGGAACCTCAAATTCACCAATATTTGAACGTAATTCGCCAAATTTTGCGTGGACAAAACCTTATTTAGCAAAAAAACGTAAAAAAATTTAGAAAAAACAACAACTTTGGGGGTTGTTGTTTTTTTATTTGTATGATATAATTATTTCACAAAAGTGAAATGTCAAAGGCATTTTTATACTTTTTTTAAGAAATCTATTCTAATATGAACGTTATGAAAAAACAAAAGTGGAGCAAAAGCAGACATCATATATTTAAATGGGGATTGCAAGCATATTTTCAACCTTACACGGCAATCAAGTATGGTTTTTCTTTCAAGCCGTTCAAAGACGTTAGAAACAGACCCTACTTGTTTTTGACCAACCACCAAACCACGATGGATCAATTTATGTTTTCAATGTGTTTCCCCAAGGCAGTATATTCGGTTGCTACGGAAGACATTTTTTCCATACCTGTGGCAAGTGCTGTCATAAAGTGGGCAGTTGCTCCCATACCATTTATAAAATCACAAAAAAACGTTTCCACAATTTTGACTTGCAAACGCATTGTCAAAGAAGGTGGTTCAATTTTGATGCAACCAGAGGGCAACCGAACCTATTCAGGACAGACGGAATACATCAATCCTGCCGTTGCCAAATTGGCAAAAATGTTGAAAATTCCCATTGGATTTATGGTTTTGCACGGAGGATATGGCGTGCGTCCTCGTTGGTCAAAAGCACCTAGAAAAGGCAAAAGTTTTTGTCAGGTGGAAGAAGTGTTGGAATATGAACAATACAAAGATTGGACGGACGTTCAACTTTACGACTACATTTGCAAAAAGTTGTACGTTGACGAAAGTTGTGATGGTCAAAAGTTTTATTCCAAACATTTGGCAGAATACGTTGAAAGGGCAATTTATTACTGCCCCAAATGTGGCATAACTCATTTTTGGTCCAAAGGCGACAAATTCAAATGCACAACTTGTGGAATGGAAATGGTCTATCATCCCGACAAGCAAATTACCTTGTCCAATGGTCAACCTGCCCCCTATCCCAACGTAAAAGAGTGGATAAATGGTCAAAACGAGTACGTCCAAGGCTTAAAAATTGAAAGTTGCGACACCCCCGTCATTTCCGACGTAGCCAGTTTTTATTTGACAAAGTTATACAAACGCAAAGTTTTATTGAATAAAGATGCCAAATTTGACTTGTATTTGGACAAATTGGTTGTCACAAAGCAAGACAAAGTGCAAACTTTTTCCTTTTTAAACGACGTCACTGCAATGGTGGCAATGGGACAAAACAAACTTGGCATCACCACAAAGGACAACACCTATCAAATAAAAGGAGACGTCCGTTTCAATCCGGTAAAATACGTCAACTTGTACTATCACTTTGTGGCACAAAATCAAAAACCAAAACCCACAAAGGAATTTTTGGGATTTTAAAGGAGAATTATTATGGCAAACGGCAATTTTTGGGACATTGAAATTTGGTCACTGATTCTCATTTTTGGAGTTATCGGTGCATCCGTACTTTTTGCAAGTATTCTCAAAAGCAAAGTGGCGTTTTTAAAACGTTCACTCATCCCCAGTTCAGTATTGGCAGGTATAATTTTGCTTGTCATTTCCACAATCGTTTTTTACGCAACAGGTGGTGCAAACAATGGTGGAAAATATTTGTTCGAATTGGAATTCTTTTCCACCGGTCAATATTCCGGCATGACGGTTTTGGAAATTATCACCTATCATTGCTTGGGCTTTGGCTTTGTGGCAATGGCATTTAGACAAAACGGTCAAAAAGTAACAGGCAAACGTGCCCAAGAAGTTTTGGATTCGGGTGTAACAACCGTCTCTACCTACTTGTTGCAAGCAATTTTGGGCATCATTGCAACCATCCTCTTTGCCTTGTTGGGAAGTACCATTTGGAAAGGTGCAGGCATTTTGTTGCCTTTTGGCTTTGGTCAAGGCACAGGTCAAGCACTCAACTATGGCAGTATGTACGGCAGTGGCGAACAAGCTTGGGGCTTTATTTCCATTGACGAAGGACGCAGTTTTGGTCTTACCGTTGCTGCATTGGGCTTTTTGGCAGCATGCATTGGTGGTGTAATTTACCTCAACGTCTGTCGCAAAAAAGGTTTGATTACCATCCAAGATGGCGAAGAAACGGAAAAATACACCTTTGAACAAATCGTTGGTGTCAACGAAATTCCCATGAGTGGTTCTGTGGACAAAATGAGTATTCAACTCAGTTTTGTCATTGGCACCTACGGTGTTTCCTATGCCTTGATGTTGGGGCTCAGTTACTTGCTTCCCGGTATGAGAGCAACCATTTTTGGTTTCAACTTTTTGTTGGGCACCTTACTTGCAGTGTTGCTCAAAGCAATCATTGGTGGCATGAACAAAAAACGTTTGTTCAAACGCAGATTTATCAACAACTTCTTGATGAACAGAATTGGTGGATTTTTCTTCGACTTTATGATTGTCGCAGGTATTGCAGCAATTAGAATTGATGCAATCAGAAACTATTGGGGAGTATTGCTTGCTTTGGGACTTATTGGTATGCTTGCCACCTTCTTCTACGTCAACTTCATTTGCAAAAAATTGTTCCCCGACTATCGCCATCAACAATTTTTGGCTTGGTATGGTATGTTGACAGGTACGGCAAGTACAGGCATCATTTTGCTTAGAGAAATTGACAGCGACTTTTTGTCCCCCGCAGCAGATAACCTTGTCTATCAAAACTTGCCCGCAATCGTTTTGGGATTGCCCATCATGCTTTTGGCAAGTTACATATACAATGGTGGTCCCAATGCCGTATATATCACGTTGGGCATTGCAACAGCATTGTTTGTCCTTTTGCAAGTGGTGTTGTTTAGACGTTCCATTTTCAAAAAGAAAAAAACCGAGCAACCAGCCGAGCAATAAATTGGCAAATTTTCAATAAAATTAAAAAAATCACAATTATCAACCATTTACGTAAAAAAGGACGGATTGCAATCCGTCCTTTTTGTTGTTGGTACCTCCTAGGGAATTCGAATCCCTGTTTTCGCCGTGAGAGGGCGACGTCCTAGGCCACTAGACGAAGGAGGCATATTTTGTTGAGAAAAGTATATCACAAAAGATATTCAAAGCGCAACCATTTTAACTTTTTTTAAAAAGAGTATTGTAATTTGTTGCGAATTGGGGTATAATACCAACGTAAAGCAATAATGTAATATATCCTGCCTTGTACGTTAGTTTTGTTATATGCTCAACCACGAATCATAAAAGGGAACAAGGGTCCAGCTTTCAATGTCAGGCCGCATTGCTTTAGCAATAGTATTTCTATACTACAGTGGAAAACAGAGGAAAGTTGGCATTGTTTAACCCATCCTGTTACAAACAGGTTGATCTTTGCAGACAACGGCAAAGGCGGGATTTTTTTTATACCAATGACAAAACATAGTTTAGCGCTGTACATACTAATATTTGTTTTGATAACCGCCTTGGCGGTTGTTTTTATATTGACAGATGGTGTGGTTTTTTCCAACCCTGCCTTATTTTCTTCTTTCAAAATTCTTTCTCAAAGTCAAAGTGTAACGGTGTACGTTTGTGGCGCTGTGCAAAACAGTGGCTACTACACTTGTCAGGTGGGTGACACCCTCTATTCTTTAGTGCAACAAGCAGGAATACTTTCTCAAAGTTACTTGGACAATCAACTTTATACCACCTACGTCAGTCAACAAAGTATGATTGTCGTGGATTTTGTATGTGAGGGCGAGCGTCAACATTGCGTCAACGTAAATACGACGTTGACCCCACTTTTTGATGCCCTTTTTACCTTGGAACAAGTTGAAAAACTTCTTTTGGCACAAAGTCAGTTGGGAACGATTAAAAATATTTTAGAACTTCGCCCTTATTTGGGGGAAGATTTTGACTTGATGTATTTCAAACTTTACGTGGACGAGGTGGATTATGAAACTTATTAACCATCGTCCATTACTTTTTGTTGCAATCAGCCTTGCTTTGGGATTGCTTTTGGCAACCACCATCCTTTTTGGACAATGGTGGTTGTTGGTGGCAGTTGTCGTTGTGGCTTTGGGTTTGTTTATCTACTCTTTTACAGTCAAGCGCAAAGATTTGACGGTGCTATTTTCCATACTTTTGGCGTTTGTTTTACTTGGTTTTGGTCTTTTCGAGGTGGAATTGGGCAAGGCAAACAACAGAGAAATTGATTGTCAATGTCAGTTTGAAGGCGTTTTGACGGATGACGTTTATCAAAAGGGCAACTACTACTTGGTGGTGCTTCGCGATTTCAAAGCTTGGCAGGACGGCGAGGAAATTGCTGTTGACGGCAAGGTCAAAATGGTGTTGTGGCTGAGTCAATACCGTGATGAAGAAGGCAATTTGACGTTGGATTTGTCCGTTGGCAACGTTGTCACAGGTGTTGGACAGTTGAGGGACGACTATCTATTCAAAGACGCAATTGACACCTTTTCCTATCGCGACCAAACCTACTATCAACTAAACGCGTCAAACGTGTCCGTTGCACAAGGCAGACCTACCTTTGGCGAAAGTGCCCGACTATATATAAAAAATCAACTTGCAAAATTTATGCCCAACAACAATGGTGTGGCATATGCTCTTTTGGTGGGCGACAAATCTTTGGTTGACAGCCAACTTTTGGATGCTTTCAAATCAACGGGACTAGTGCACCTTTTGGCAGTAAGTGGTTTGCACGTTGGCTTTATTGTGACAATTTTGGCTTTTCTGTTTAAAACGCTCAAATGTCCCAATTGGCTCAACTTTATTTTGACTTTTGCAATTTTGCTTGTGTATGGCAGTATATGTTCTTTCACGCCGTCAGTAACACGCGCAATAGTCATGTGCGTTTCAGTATTTATTTGCAATTTCACCCTTAGAAAGGTGGATTTGATTTCTT
>JAFQWS010000076.1 GCA_017407305.1 Clostridia bacterium | reverse complement strand
TAAAGTTGTTTGGAGAGATGTCAGAGTGGCCGAATGAGCACGATTGGAAATCGTGTGAACGTGAATAAGCGTTCCGAGGGTTCAAATCCCTCTCTCTCCGCCAAATAAGGAACAGTAGATTGATACGGGTAGTATCGACCTACTGTTTTCTTTTTGTCGTTGAAAATTAGCCGAAAGTCCTTGTTAATCAAGGACTTTTTACTTTTGTGGTGCATTTCGGTATTTGCGGTGCCTATATCTTGTGCCTCGGATGCCCCAAAACGCAGAAAAGCACTACTCCCCGTCAAGGTGTAGTGCCTTCCTATCGTTAAAAGATTGGTATTCGTTAAATTACTGATTTAGTGTTCTGCCCAACTCAATGTAATCCAATTTGCATAAAGCGTAGGTGCTGATGCGACCGTTATCGCTCACTTGGATTTTTGCGTTTTCAAGAGTTATAGTTCTGGCTGAAGCATCCAACATAGTAATATGCAATTCGTCATAAGACCAATGGTGGGAGATGCGGATGAAAGCGATATTGTCCGCAGAAATATTACCTTGGGGAGTTTCAAATCGCAATGTGTCTCGGCTGATAATACAATGCAAGGACTTTTCCCAAGCGTTGGCATATAGGTAGTCAGCGGGAACACATTTTTCAAAGAAGTCATTTGCACTTGTACCGAAAGAAGCCCTGCCGTCATTGCTGATATAATCCACAAGGTCTTGATAGCGATCGAACCATACGTTATCCGAAAAAGCGGAAACCGACTCAAGCTCATCATCCTCAAAGAACACAACGGAATTCACCCACGCTTTAAGGGGGATTTGCTTTCGCAAAAGGTATATGGCTCTTCCAAGTTGCTTGAATGGTGATTTCAGGAGCTTTGTATGCATCTCTCCCGTCCACCTGTCCGTTTTTTCTTGCAAAAAGCCATCATCTCGTTCGGTCAGACACCCCTTCCAACGCTTGACCTCTATGGCAAAAAGCTTATTATTATGGAGAACCAGGCAGTCAATTTCTGCATTACCATCCGGTGTTGAAATGACTACATTTCTTTTAATTTTACACGAAGGAAGCTCTCTGCAGAGTCTATATGTAAATTCATCCTCACCGTAATTACCGTAACGCTTCGCCTCATTGACATACGGAATGGAGGACTCCCCGGCTCGTACAAAGCCCATTTTGATTTTATGAAAAAACGCTCGAATTCCCACGGGATACCTCCTTCGGTATTTAATACGTTTATTATACCACTTTTTTTGAATTTTTCAATCGGTTACAAGTAAAAAGTAGCTTTAATTGTGCATAGAAATTCGTTTAGACAGTTCATTGTATCAGCGAGTGTGTTATTGCACATTACTAAGCACCAAGAGTTTTCTTGGTGCTTTTTTCATGCCTTCGGGTTGTGTGTTTGAAGGCAAAGTTGGAAGCAACGTTCCTGTTGTTGTGCGTGGTTGGGTGGCCTTGCGTGGGTTGTTTGTTGGAAAACGTGGACGCTGCAAGGTGCAATTGGGCAACAAGGTGGTTGGCTACGCCATTCCCACAGCAGTGTGGCAAAGTGGTGGTGCGTGGTGCAAAATTTTTTCAAAAATAGTTGTTGCGTTGATGTGCAAAAATTGTTTTTTGTGCTATAATGGAAAACGTTCTGTTACCAAGTTGTGGTTGGAGGGGTTAGATGTTTCTTGCAATAACTATAGGCGCACTCACGTGTTTGGCAATGATCTTGCTGGTGTTGTTTTTGCCAAAAATACAAATAGGTAAATTTTCCGTTTCGTCCTACTGGATTGCAACGCTTGTTGGCGCTGTGGCAATGTTGCTGTCGGGCAGTGTGGACGTGAGTTTGCTTTGGCAGGCGCTTGTTGCTAACAATGCCATCAATCCATTGAAAATTCTTGTGTTGTTTATTTGCATGACAATTCTTTCCATTTTTCTGGATGAGTTTGGGTTTTTCAAGTACCTTGCAAATTGCGCTTTGAAACATGCAGGAACAAGCCAAACAAAACTTTTTTTGATTTTGTACGCAACGGTGTCGGTTTTGACGGTGTTCACGTCCAACGACATCATTATTCTTTCTTTCACACCTCTTGTTTGTTACTTTGCAAAGAATGCCCACATAAACCCCATTCCCTACCTTGC
>JAFQWS010000075.1 GCA_017407305.1 Clostridia bacterium | reverse complement strand
GAATTGGGTTATCTCAAACGCAAAATTTCTGCCCTTTACGACCAAATTGCTACAGCGCAAAGAGAATGCAAAGCATTGATGACGGAAAGTCAAAACATTGTTGATTCCAGCAAAGAATTGCTTGCAAAACTTCCCAAGATTGAAGCACAATTGAAACAATGTTTGGACAATTTCCAAGTAATTGTCAAAGAAAAGCAACCCCAAGTAAAGCAAATTCAATCACAACTTGCTGTCTTGGAAAAGGAAATTGATTCCGATACAATCAAAATTTACAAGCAAATTCGTTCACAAAACGTATTTCCCGTTTTTACAAAAATTGATGGCAATCGTTGTGGCACCTGCCGTATGAATTTGTCGGCAAATACTCTTGACCAACTTGAAAAAAATGGCAAAGTCAAGTGTGAACACTGCAACAGAATTATTGTCAAAGACTAATTAAATTACTGCGATTAATTAGACAGTATAAAGGAGACTAAAATGGTATCAAACGCACAAATTCGCAAACAAGCACGCCAAATGCTTGGTGGTGGAATTTTTCAACAACAATGGCTTTTTGCTTTGATTGTTTCTCTTATTGCAGGTGCAATTTTGGGCGTTTCCAGCATCGTCGTTTTGATTGTTTGTGGTATCATTATGCTTGGCGAAGCAAAGTATTATTTGCAATGTTCTCGCCAAGAAATAGCAGTGGACAAAATCGAAGTTTTGTTTGACGGAATCAAAGGCGAAATTGGTCAAAACATCCTTTTGGGTGTACTTGTCAGCGTATATGTTTTCTTGTGGTCACTTTTGCTTGTTATTCCAGGCATCATCAAATCCTATGCTTATTCCATGGCGTTTTATTTGAAAGTTGACCATCCAGAATACACAGCAAAACAAGCAATTAAGGAAAGCGAACAATTGATGTATGGACACAAAATGCAACTTTTCTTGCTTGATTTGTCCTTTATCGGTTGGATAATTGTCGGCGCATTTTGTTTTGGTGTTGGCACCTTGTGGGTGACAGCTTACCAAAAATCAGCACGTGTGCAATTCTATCGCAACCTCATTGGCGAAAGCAACGTAGCAAACTAATTTTAATAAAATAAGCAACAAAAAAACCACCGTTTTTACTTTAATTGTAAATACGGTGGTTATTTTTTCGAGTTGGATTAAAAAGTGGTGTTTTCAGCCCAACAATGCCACTGCAACGCCACAATAAGTAAGCAACGACAAAGCGTCAACGATTGTGGTAATGAAGGGATTTGCCACAACTGCGGGATCCAATTTGCATTTCTTCGCCAATAAGGGCAATGTACAACCAACAATTTTTGCAACGAGGATTGTGATGAACAATGCCAAAGATACGATTGCCGAAATTGCAAAGGTGTAACCTTCATAGCCAAACAAAAGTCTGTCGATAAGTTGCAATTTTGCAAAGCAACTTACTGCCAAAGTCAAAGCCAGCAAAATAGAAACGCGCAATTCTTTCCAAATTATCGTCAAAATGTCTTTAAATTCCACTTCATCCAAGGCCAAAGCACGTGTGATTGTGACGCAAACTTGACTGCCAGCATTACCACCCGTACCCATCAACATGGGAACGCAAGCAAACAAAACGGTGGAAATGAGAGAAAGTTGATGTTCAAAGGAGTTGATGATAAGACCGGTAAATGTTGCCGAAATCATCAAAAGCAACAACCAAGGCAATCTGCTTTTTACAATGGACCACACCGATTGTTCCAAATAAGGTTGGTCGGTGGGCAAGACTGCTGCCATCTTGGCAAAGTCTTCTGTGGCTTCTTCGTGGATGACGTCGATAATATCGTCGATGGTGATGATACCAACAATGCGATTTTCCTTGTCAACGACGGGGATGGATGCCAAGTCGTAGTCGGACGCCGTTGTTGCGACTTTTTCTTTGTCGGTGTCGGTTGTTACGCAAATGAAGTCGGTGGTCATTATGGAGCCGACGGTGGTGGAAGGGGAAGCAATCAACAAATCTTTTGCAGAGACGACACCTTCCAGTCTTCGTTGAGCATCTGTTACGTAGGAGGTGTAAATTGTTTCTTTGTCAACGGCAATTTTTCTTATATATTCAAGACATTGAGCAATGGTCCACTCTTTTTTCAAAGAAACGTACTCAACCGTCATGATTGTTCCGGCGCTGTCTTCAGGATATTGCAAAATTTCGTTGATGCGTTGTCTTGTTTCCAAGTCGGTTTGGTTGATAATTCTTTTTACAACGGAAGCAGGCATTTCTTCAATGACGTCAACGGTATCGTCCACGAACATATCGTCAAAAACTGCCTTCAATTCTGCATCGGAAAATGCGTTTATCAACGTTTCTTGATAGTCACTGCTCATTTCAACAAAAGTGTCGGCAGCGTTGTCTTTGGACAACAATCTAAACACGATGGGAAGGTCGGCAGGATTGAGTTCTTCAAAAACTTCTGCAATGTCAAAAGGTTCCAACTCGTTGATCTGCTTTTTGATTTCACCAAATTTCTTTTGTGCGACCAATTCGTTAATGCTGTCAACAACCAAATCTACCTTTTTTTCAATTACTTCAATAGTTTCAACTACTTCGTGGTTGTTTTCGTACATTTTAGGCACCTCCTTAGCAAAAAAAAAAGTCTTTGACCGTTGATAGGCAAAGACAACAACAAAACGAGTGCAAAATGGGCAATAAGTTTCGTCACCATACAAGCTTTAGCATCAAAGGGCGGTGAAATTGCATTAAAAAATGCCTTGGTTTCGACATTTTCTGCTGACCTGCGAAAAAAGTGTCTCCACCTTTTTGCGGTAGCAATCCATATCCCCTTGGTAGCCTTACCTACCAGAACGATTTTTTTTTATCAATTTTATACTATTATTTTAACCTATTTTGTGACAATGTCAAGTATTGGCTAAAATTTATTTTCACAATAAAAGTATTTTTACCTTTTACTAAATGACTCTTGCAATAGTTGGAAATTTAGGTTATAATTCTAATAGAATTTATTTCCAAAGAAAAGGAAAAGAATATGCAAAAAGAACAATCCTACGACATTTTTATTGCCTATCACGGCACCGATGACGCATTTGGTTCAATGCAAAAAGCCAAAGAAATTTATTACTTTTTGGTAAAAAATTTTGACGGAATCAACGTATATTTAAATCCCATTTCCAATCCAAGTGGTGGTTTTGACATAACACCCGAAGTGGCGTGTTCATCCAAGTTGTTTTTGTTGGTTGCCAACAGCCATTTGGACAGAGCAAAGTTGACTGCCACCTATGGAAAGTATTTGTATGCCGAAGTTATGGCTTTTTACAACAGCGTCAGACAAAACCCCAACGGTCGTGCAAGAGTGTACGCATTTGATGGACTTACAGCCGAAAGTGCAGGAGATTTGCACCCTATGTTTGGCGGTTCGGCACATTTCCAAGACAACAAAAACAACGTTGCAAAAGAAAGATTGCTCGAATGGGTAAAAAGCAGTTTGAATTTTTCTCAAAAGGTTGAAAGTGAAGTTGTTGCAACTAAAGTGTTTGATGCAAAAATTCAAGCACACAATTTCTCTTCTCGTTTTTTGCACAAGGGTGCCAATGCCATCAAAGACAAGTCTTTGGAAGAAATTAAACAAAAAATTGACCAACTTTCTTTGGTATATAAAGACGTTACAACCATCAAAAAGCAAGAACAAGTGCAATCTTTTGAAAGCGTTGCAGACAGTTTGCTTGGCATTTTTTCCAACGTTGAACAAAGTGCCAACAAGAGATTGGCAAAAATAAAAGGCCCTTTGGGTTCTTACAAAAATCGTTTGTTGCAATACCTTTATTTGTATTTGCAAAAAAGCCAACAAAACGTTCTTCCTTTTTACGTTGACTTGGCAATGTATGAAAGAGATGCTTTGCTTTCTCAAGGCAATGCATTGTCCACAAGGGTAAAAATGGACTTTGAGGAAATTTCTGCAATTTCGGAAAAAGCAAAAGAAATTCCTCTCATCATCGTTGACAGCGTAAGAAATTTTTCCTCTGGTAAAAATCACCTTTATCCCATTGTAAACAGCTTTTTGGAAAAATTAAACTGCAAGTACGTCATCAGTTTGGATACAGACTTTACAGTAAATCCTCGCCAACTTATCAATCCACATCCACTTGCAACCACAAACTTCGACTACTTTGTGCGTATTCGCTCTTTGAAGTTATACAACAAACAAGCAAGTATGGACTTTTTGCAAAACTGCATCAAGGCTTTTGACATTCAAATTGCTTCTGGTTTGCAAATTGAACAAATTTACAATCAGTTTTTTAAAGCCAATTTGTTGTCTTTGGATGCCTATTGGACGGCTCAACTTTTGCAAAAGTGGCAAAACTATCTTGGCAACGAAGACAGCGATATTGGAACAATGTATTATGCTTTGGCAATGGATGCAGTGGGGCATCGTGTCAGCGAATTGGACTATGCATCAAAACTTGCCTTTGAATATGAATATGGCAGTTTGGAATTTACCGACAGCGACTTTTTCTTTGATCCAAAGTGGCAGTTGATAAGAAAGCACAGAAGCGTGTTGGACTATTTGATTGCAAGACACTACGTCAAAGAATTTGAAACTACTTTGGAAGAAGTTGCCAATGGCAACAAAAACAACTTGAAGTTTTTCGATATGGTCTTGCCCAAGAGTGTCACTCGTTTCGTCACCAAGATGATTAGTCAAATCAGTGGTTACGAAAACAAAATTTTGCAACTTGCAAAGTCATCCTATGACGAATTGCCCGGTTTTTGCAAAAGTGAAATGACCTTTTGGTTGGGCAGAATGAAATCTCACGGTTGCAAAGAAGAAAGCGTTCAATTGCTCAAAGAGATTGTCGAAAAGGAAAAGAAAAACTATTTTGCAACACAAAACGGCAATTTGACGGAAAAACGCATGTCGGCATTTTTGTTGCGTGGTGCATACGTCAGCGCAATTTATAGAGAGGACAAACGTTACCTAAAAGAATATATCGAAAGTTTATTGTGGGATGACGTTGCCAACGGAGTCAATCGTGGTTTCCACTTGGAATACTACGGAGACAAACTTTACGTTCCGGGCAACGACCAACTTAATTTTGTAGACGATTTGACAAAAGGGGAAGCAACGTTGAGATTTATTTGCTTGTCCTTGTCCAAGCGTATGGAACAATATTATTCTTTCAATATCGTTGCAATTTTGGAATTGTTTACCCTTTGCAGTTTAATTCAAGCACGAATTGAATCAAGCGATCCCAAAACCTTGGACGTAAAACCCTACGTTGAACCTGCAAAAGAATACGTTGAGTGGGTTTTGCAACAAGGTGAAATTTACGACTATCCCCAAGTAAGAGAATATTTTGTTTGGATGCAAAAAGAATTGCAAGAAATTGACACCTTTGTCCCTTCAAGATTGTACGATAAATACAGCCAAGCAGTGCAAGTTGATCGTACAGGTTGGACAATGCGTGGCATCCAACAAGGGGAAAACATTGTCGAACATATGTACAGTTGTTGGCTTTTGGCAATGTTGCATTTGCCCGAAACCATTGACCAACAAGGCTATGACAAGCAAACAATTTTGAATATGTTGCTTATTCACGATCTTGGCGAAAGGGACACAGGCGACATCCCTCGTGAAGAAAAACTGAAAGACCTCGACTACTACAACCGAAAAGAATATCGTGTAATGAAAGATTTGTGGTACAACAGCACCTATCCACAAATGGGCAACTTTTATTTGTACGACGATTGTTGGGAAAAGTGGTATAAGCAAGACAACGTCAACGCACGCATTGCCAAAGACATTGACGAAATTCAAGCTATATATCAATTTTGTCTTTACTATCTTCAATACCCCGAAAATTTTGCATTGGATGATGCAAGACGTTGGTTGCGTGGTTTGAACTCGGTAAAAACCCCCATCACAAGAGAAATTGCAACAAAACTTATCACAAACAACCCCAAATTTAAAGAAGTATTTGAAAAATTAAGTTAAAATGGCAGAAATATGGGATTTGGTTGACAAAAATCGTCAACCCACCAACTTAACACACAAACGTGGAGAGCCTGTCCCCGACGGTTATTTTCACATTGTAATTCACTGTTGGATTATGAACAAACAGGGAAAAATTTTGCTTGCTCAAAGACAGGTTGGATGTACCGACCAATTGTTGTGGGAACGTACAGGCGGTTCTCTTTTGACGGGAGAAACTTCCTTGCAAGGTGCAATTAGAGAAGTCAAAGAGGAACTGGGCATAGACGTTTCCAATTGCCCCAATCATTTTGTAAAATCTCAAATGCGTCCTCAATATCACGACATTTTTGATTCGTGGTTGTTTGTCGTGGACGGCGAAGTGCAACCAATTTTGCAAGAAGAAGAGGTGCGCCAAACGGCATGGCTGACGCTGGAAGAGGTTTGTCAAATGGACAAAAACTCGCAAATAGTAAATTCCAGCAGATATTACCACGAAGTTTACAATCTTTTTCAATCAATTTACAAAAAATAGCAAAAAAATGAGTACCAAATTGGTACTCATTTTTTTGCTTGTTTATTGAGCCAAAGGAAGAACGTTTGTTTTGAAAAAGGAACGTGCTTCTTCTGCTTTGATGCGATATTTTTTGTCGTTCAAAGTCACCGAAACACCTGTTTCGCTACATTGTTTCAAACAAAAGGTTGCTTTAAGTACAACTTTATCGTTCAATTGGTATTGTTCGATAAGGTGTTGAAAAGTTTGTACAACGTTGTGTGCACCGTGAATATGGCAGGCACTACCGATACATACGTAAAGTTCAATCATTTTTGTTCTCCTTCATGTTTGGTATAGTGTACGTGCAACAATTTGTGCACTTTACCTTTCAAAATTCCGTTATACAAAGACAACATAACAGGGTTTTCTTCCGAACGTCTAATGGTGGAAACCTTGTCGGTGGTGTACAATCCTTTGCCTCGGGCAAGTTTGCCATCCAAATGTGCAAAGGGTTGACCGGCACCGCTTACGCAACCACCGGGGCAAGCCATAACTTCCACCAAGTCAAAGTGTTCGCCCTTTTCCATACGTTTGATGATAGATTCGGCATTGGAAAGGCCACTTACAACTGCAATGTGAAGAACTTTGTCGCCATAGGGAAGGTCAAATTCTTTGACACCTTCGTTGCCACGAACTCCAAGATGTGTGATTGTTTGCAAATGGGTGCGAGATTTGTCAGAGGAAACTCTACGTAAAACTGCTTCGGTAACGCCACCTGTTACACCAAAGATGACACCTGCGCCGGATGCTTGACCGAAAGGATTGTCAACTGCTTCCGGTTCCAAATCTTCAAAGACTACGCCTGCTTCTTTAATCATACGAATAAGTTCTTGTGTTGTTAAAACAGCGTCAACGTGAGGGTTGCCGTCTTCTTGGAATTCCGGACGGATTGCTTCAAACTTTTTGGCTGTACAAGGCATGATTGCCACGTGGAAAAGTTTGCGACTGCCTTGTTTGCTTTCTTCTTTCAAAAGGGATGCAAACATTTGCATGGGAGAACGGCAAGTGGAAATGTTGGGTAAAAGTTCGGGGTGTTTCTTTTCGCAATAATTTACCCATGCAGGACAGCAAGAGGTAAACAAAGGCAAGTTTTCGTTGTCGGCAATGCGACCAAGAAACTCTTCACTTTCTTCCAAGACGGTCAAATCTGCGCCTGTTACCGTGTCGTAAACTTCGTCAAATCCGATACGTCTAAGAGCGGAAACAATTTTGCCCATGGCGTTTTCCCCTTCGTTGAGACCAAATTCTTTGCCAATGGCCACACGAACGGCAGGAGCAACTTGTACGGACGTTTTGATTGCATTGTCGCTGAGTGCATGCCAAACTTTGTCCGTGTTGTTTCTTACAACAATTGCACCGGTGGGGCAAACTGCTGCGCATTGACCACAACCAACGCAAGGAGATTGAGCAATGGGAATATCAAATGCGGTGCTGATGGTTGTTTTTGCGCCACGGTGTGCAAAGTCAATTGCACCAACGTTTTGAATTTCGTTGCACATACGCACGCAGTCACCACAAAGGATACATTTGCTTGCATCACGCAAAATGCTCACGGAAGAAGTGTCAACGTGATTTTTTGCTGTGTTGGGGAAGCGTACGCCCTCAATGTGATATCTTTCGGCAAGTTGTTGCAATTTGCATTGGCCGTTGTTTTCACAAGTGGTGCAGTCACGGCAGTGATTTGCCAACAACAATTCCAAAATCATTTTTCTATATTTGCGCAATCTTTCGGTGTTGGTTTTTACCGACATACCGGGACGAGGAGGGGTGGAGCAGGCTGCTTCCAGTTGACCTCTTTCGTTTTCCACCATACACATTCTGCAAGCGCCGTACACCGACAAATCGGAGTGGTAGCAAAAAGTGGGAAGTTTTATTCCGGCTTTTCTAATAAGTTGCAACAAGTTTTTTTCATCTTCAATTTGGATGGGCATTCCATCAATATAAACAAAATCTGCCATGATTACGCCTCCTTAATTGCTTTGAAAGGACATGCATCTACGCATGAACCACACTTGATACATTTTGCAGGATCAATGACGAAAGGCTCTTTGATTTTTCCGGAAATTGCACCAACAGGGCAGGTTCTGGAACATTTGGAGCAACCTTTGCACAAATCTTTGTCAATATAAATCTTTTTGAGTTTTTGGCAGTTGCCGGTGGGGCAAGTGCCGTTTACGTGTGCAACGTATTCGTCACGGAAATATTTCAACGTGCTTTGGACGGGACTGGGGGCAGTTTTGCCCAAACCACACAAAGCAGTGTTGCTTATCATATCGGCAAGTTCTTCCAAGGTAGTAAGGTCTTCCATTTTGCCTTCCCCTTGAACGATTCTTTCCAAAATTTC
>JAFQWS010000074.1 GCA_017407305.1 Clostridia bacterium | reverse complement strand
CCGTCGAGGCGGATTTCATCGACGCAGACGACTTCATCACATCCACACAATTGTTGCTCAACCCCTTTGCACAAAATGACCGCGCAGACGACTACACATATGCAGGCAACTTCCAAATCCAAAATGCAAGAGCATTCTTGCGTCAAGGTAACGAATTTGACGAACCCGTTATTGATCACTTTGCAGGTCTCCAAGAAGCAATTGATGCAGGTTACACAATCAGCATCACACAAGCAGGCGTTATTTCTGCATTCGCAGCATGGGGTGTAACTGTCACGTACGCACAAGCAGTCAATACATATTCCCCTGTATACTTTGTCATTTATGACGATGAAGGCGAACCCACAAGCGAAAACTTCTTCTCCAAATGGGTTGTCGCAAGCGCAGATGAAGCACGTGAACTTTCTGAAGAAGAACTTGCAGAAATGATCGACGACTATCAACACTGCTATGACTGGGCTCCCTCTTGGAACGACGAAATGGCAATGTTCTGCACAATTCCTTACGAATATCCCGAATTTGATTGGGACAACGTTGGTATCAAAAAGATTGACGACACACACATCGTCTTCATTTTGGATCAACCCCTTGAAGGTTTCTACCTTAAATACGGCATGGGTACATGGCTTGTAAAAGAAGACCTTTACCTTTCTTGCTGTAACCTTGAAAAAGACGAAAACTCCTCTGCAATCTACGTATTGAAAGCAGGCGAAGAAGTCTACAACACAACTTACAACACAACAGTCGCAACAAGCGCATCCTATGGTCCTTACAAACTTGCCGAATACCAAGTTGACAAATACTTCAAACTTGTCAAAAACGAAAATTGGTGGGGCTATGACGATCCCGCAAACGAAGGTTTGTATCAAACGACAGCAGTCAACTACATCATGGTTGAATCTGCATCCACAAGACTTCAAATGTTCTTGGCAGGTCAATTGGACAGCTACGGCTTGACAGCAGACGACATGGACGAATACCAAACAAGTGACTACACCTACTACACAGATGGTGACTCCACATGGTTTATCGCACTCAACCCCAACCTTGCTGCACTTGGCGAAAAAGAATTTGACGAAGATGGCAACCACTTGAACATTGACAAGGAAATCATCACAATCAAAGAATTCAGACAAGCAATGTGCTATGCATTGGATCGTGCAGCATACGAATTGGCATGCGACCCCACAGGTAACCCTGCAAAAGCATTGTTCTCCCCTATGATCATTTGCAACCCTGAAGAAGGTATTGCATATCGTACAACAGACGAAGCAAAACAAACAATCGTCGAATTCTGGGGCATTGCAGACCAAATTGGACCTGGCAAACTCTATGCAGACATCGATGAAGCAATCGATTCCATCACAGGTTACAACCCTGCATTGGCAACACAAAAATTCCAAGAAGCATACGACTTGGCAGTAGAACTTGAATATATTGATGAAGACGACGTCGTCACAATCACAATTGGTACACCCAACTTGACATCCAACTACTACAACAGAGGTTATGACTTCCTTGTCAACTGCTATACAAATGCAGTCGTTGGCACAGATTTGGAAGGCAGACTTGAATTCGACCGCAACGGTACACTTGGCAACGGCTTTGCAGATGCATTGAGAGCAAACCAAGTTGATATGTTGTTCGGTGTTGGTTGGACAGGTTCCGCACTCGACCCTTACGGTTTGATTGACGCATACACACTCAACAGCAACCAATACGACCCCGGTTGGAATACACAAAACGAATACGTAACAATCGTATTGCCCGCAAGTGTTGAAGTAGGTTACGACGGTACAGACGAAGGTGAATACGAATACACAACAAGCGTTTACTACTGGACATATGCATTGAATGGTTATGGAGTTCCTGCAACAAAGACTGTTGGCGAAGAAGAAGTCGACGTTCAAGTAACAGCAGGTACAAACCAACCTTACTCTTTGAGACTTCCCATCTTGGCAGCAATGGAAAAAGCAGTCTTGTTGCAATATGATATGATTCCTATCGCATACGACTCTTCCGCATCCTTGAAGTCCATGAAGATTGAATTCTACACAGAAGAATACATCTACGGTGTAGGTCGTGGTGGCATCAAATACACAACGTTCAACTTCAACGACAATGGTTGGGCAGAATTCGTTGCACAAAACGGTGGTTCTCTTGACTACACGTCCACAGCAGACTAATCAAACGAACTAGATCTCAATCTAAAAAACTAACACACAACAATTTGTGGGGGCAAAATTTGCCCCCACATATTGAGTGTTAAGGCACACTCAAAAATCTTGCATTTTCAATTCAAAAATGGCAACAAATTGCCCAATTTAGGCAAAAATTGTGCAATTTGTTTTCATTCGCATTGAATTGACAGCAAAAATTTATTTCTCTTGCAACTTTTTTTGTCACAAGGTGTTTGACAACAAATATACACAAAAGGAGCAACAAATGGTAAAGTATATTTTTAAGAGAATTGCATTTGCATTGTTGACGTTTTTGATTATCGTCTCCCTTTGCTTTGTACTCATTAAATTGTTACCCATTACAGATGCTGCCCAATTTGGTCAAGATGCATCAGTCATCGAAACCAGAAGAAAGCTATTGGGCTATTATGATCCTCTTCCTAAACAATACGTTACGTTTTTGACAAAAACGTTGTTTGGCGGTGACTGGGGCGTAGGCGAACAAATCTATCGTACGAAAGACGTATGGGAAATTTTCGTAGAGAAACTTCCTCCCACAATGCTTCTCAACGTTTATTCAATGGTTTTTGCAGTACCTTTGGGTTTGGCATTTGGTATTTACGCAGCGCTTAAAAAGAACAAGTGGCAAGACCACTTCATCTCTACGAGCGTTATGATTATCGTATCCGTTCCCAGTTACGTTTACGCATTTTTGGTACAATATTTCTTGTGCTACAAATTGGGCTGGTTCCCCTTCTTGATGAAAGAAGGTACCGACTACTTGTCTTGGGACATGTTCGTATCCGTCGTTCCTGCAGTTTTGTCCTTGTCTTTTGGTACGATTGCAGGTCTTACAAGATACACACGTGCCGAATTGACGGAAGTTTTGACCAGCGACTTCATGTTGTTGGCAAGAACAAAAGGTTTGACCAAAGCACAAGCAACCACACGTCACGCATTGAAAAACGCAATGGTTCCCATCTTCCCCATGATTGTTGGTGAATTTATTGGCATCATTTCCGGTTCAATGATTATCGAAAGCATTTTCGGTGTTCCCGGCGTAGGTGGTTTGTACATCAAATCAATTACAGGCAACCAAGGTAACCCTGACTACAACTTCTTTATGTTGTTGTCGTCTTTCTATACGTTGATCGGTTTGCTTTCAGGCATTGTCATCGACTTGTCCTATGGCTTCATCGATCCCAGAATCAGAATGGGGGAAAGATAATATGGCAAATAATACGTTTAACAAAAAGATTGCCGATATGGACAATCTCCCCGTAATTGCAAAGGAAAAATTCCAATTTGCGCAAAGAGACGGCGCAATTCACGACACCAAATTGGAAACGAAACCCATTGGCTATTTCAAAGATGCAATGTCTCGTTTCAAAAAGAACAAGAGCTCCGTTGTGGCAGCATTTATCATTTTGTTCTTGGTGATTTATTCAATTGTCGTTCCCATCGCATTTGCAAACAACTACAACACAAGTTTGGGTGACAACCTTTTCTTGGAATACGGCAAATTGTTGCCCAAAGCAGAGGCCTTTTTGTGGGCAGGTTGGGACGGATGCAAAAACGTTGAATTGGGTGCAAACGACTACAACATCCGCCGTGCAATCGGTGTAGAAACTGGTCTCAGTCCCATCGTTACAGCAGAAAAATTTACCACTGTTGACGAAACAAACGGCAAGACGTACACCAAATATCGTGTAAAGTTGGACACATATTATGACCTTGGTATGTATATCATCGTCGTTAACAAGGAAAATTACAAAGCAATCATGTCTTGGCAAGATGAACATCAAATTCAAGTAATTTTCCCTGCAGTTGACTACAAAGCACAAGACTCCACCAACGCACAAAGATTGACGGAAAGAACTGCAAACATTTGGTACAAATGCAACGACAAGGGCGTTCCCACGTTGGATCAAGAAGGCAATTTCCAAAACATCTACAAAATCAGCAATGGTTCAGACAACTACTCAAGTTTGCGTTTGGAAAGTGACCCCGGCACGTGGTCATATGCAGCAATCACAGGTGCAGCAGATATGGACGAAAACGGCAACATCATTTATGATGCTGACGGTTTCCCCGAAGGTGGCGTATCATACAAGCTTCGCGTATGCAAATATACCTACTTCCAATATATCTATGGAATTGAACCTTCCTTTGTCTTTGGTACAAACAGTGTCGGTCAAGACATTTTCTACCGTTTGGCACAAGGCGCACAATTCTCCTTTATGTTGGCAGTCAGTGTTTCCGCAATCAACTTGACAATCGGCGCAATCTACGGTGCAATCGAAGGTTACTTCGGTGGTGCAGCAGATATGTTAATGGAACGTATCAGAGACGTTTTGGGTGGAATTCCCTTCACCGTTTTGACGACGTTGTTCCAATTGCACTTTGCAGACAAAGTCGGTGTCGTCGGCGCATTGTTGTTTGCCTTCGTGGCCACAGGTTGGCTGGGCATGGCAGGTACGGTGCGTATGCAATTCTACAGATTTAAAAACCAAGAATACATTTTGTCCGCACGTACGTTGGGTGCAAAAGACAGCCGTATTATGTTCAAACACATTTTGCCCAACGCATTGGGTACAATCGTTACAAGTTGTGTTTTGGTCATCCCCGGCGTTATCTTCTCGGAAAGCTCCTTGACGTACTTGGGCATCATCAACTTGGAATCCAGCCGTTGGACAAGCGTTGGTACGATGTTGGCATTGGGTAGAGACTATTTGTCCAACTATCCTCACATCATTTTGTTCCCCGCATTGTTCATCTCCATGCTCGAAATTTCATTCAACTTGTTCGGCAATGGTTTGCGTGACGCGTTCAACCCGTCACTTCGTGGTTCGGAGGGTTAAGATATGGCAAAAGAAAAGAAACTTGAAGTTAAAGACCTGGTCATCTCCTTTGCAACGGTTGACGGCAAGGTACAAGCAGTCCGTGATATTTCCTTCGACTTGTACAAAGGCGAAACTTTGGCAATCGTTGGTGAATCTGGCTCGGGCAAATCAGTTACAAGCAAGGCCATCATTGGTATTTCTTCCCCCAACGCATTGATTGAAAGTGGTGAAATCATTTACGACGGTCAAGACCTTTTGCGTATCACCGAAGACGACTTCCACAAAATTCGTGGTGACAAAATCGCAATGATCTTCCAAGATCCCTTGTCCAGCCTCAACCCCATTGTAAAAATCGGCACACAATTGACCGAAGCAATGATTTTGAAGAACAAGGCATCCAGAAAGAACTGCCGTAAAGAATTTAACCAAATGCTCACCGACTTGTTTGACAACATCAACAAGGCGGAAAAGGATGCAAACGTCGAAGCAAACAAAGCATTGGCAAAACAATTTGACGAATTCAACATTTTCTCCATCAATTTGGAAAACAAATACAACTTTGCAGTAGGCGCAGGCGAAGAGTATATTCCCAACGCAGACGACTTGTTGCTCAAAGTTGAAAAGGGCGTCAAATCCGATTTCAAAAAGATGTCCAAATTGTTTGTCAAAGACTTGAGAAAGTGCCAACACCCCTATTTCGTAACGAAAGAGGTGATTGATCCCATCGTTGCAAGAGCAGAAGAAAACCACAACAAGAAATACGATTTCTCCGTTGAAGTTTTGGCACAATGTGTCCAAGAAGGTAAAGAAGCCGTTTTGTCTGCACAAAAACTTACAAAACCCAACTACTTTACAATTGGTTACTATGCTTACGCACATCCTACGGAAGACCTTTCCAAATACACCGTGGAAGAGTTGAACAAACTTGCTCGTGAAGTTTTGGACAAGGAATTCATGCTTTCCTTCATTGACAAAGTAGTTGTTGCAATGAAGCAATCAGACAAAGATTCTTGCCAAGGTAAGCGCGATTTGATTGACATCATTGCCAACAATCGTGGCGTTTTCGAAAAGGAAACTTTGGACAAAAAAGAATGCTACGAAACGTACAAAAAACTTTGTGCTGGTGTCGAAGCATCCATCGACAAGCTCGTCGTTATCAAAGACAGTTTGGCATACACCTTCAAATATAGCTTGAAAGCAGCCCTAGACAAGTACTTTGATGCAGTCAATACCAATCCCAAAGAACAAGCCAAGTACGACAAGAGCAAGGCACAATGGGACAGATTGAACGCAAAGGGCAAGACTCCCGATTGGAAAGTCACCCCTCCTGCAATCATTGACTTGGAACTCACTCGCAAAAACATTTTGATGATTTTGGACCGTTTGGTTGAAAAATATGAAAATGCTTTGGCAGACACAGGCTACGACTATGAACAAGGTGCATTGAACCTTATCGAGTTCTTTAAAGAAAAAGCACGTGGTGTAGTTGACGTCGTCACACCCGCAAGAGCAAGAGCAAAGGCATTGAAATTGATGGAAGAAGTTGGTATTCCCGACCCTGCAGCACGTTTCAAACAATACCCCTTCGAATTTTCCGGTGGTATGCGTCAAAGAATCGTTATTGCAATCGCATTGGCAGCCAACCCCGACATCCTTATCTGCGACGAACCTACAACGGCATTGGACGTTACAATCCAAGCACAAATCTTGGAATTGATAAACCGTATCAAAGCAGAAAGAAACTTGTCCATTATCTTCATTACACACGACTTGGGCGTCGTTGCAAACATGGCAGACAGAATTGCTGTTATGTACGCAGGCAAAATTGTAGAATATGGCACAGACAAAGACATTTTCTACAATCCCAAACATCCTTACACGTGGGCACTTTTGGCATCCATGCCCGACTTGGAAACAAAGGAAAAATTGGAAGCAATTCCCGGCACGCCTCCCAACATGATTTTCCCTCCTGTTGGCGACGCATTTGCAGCAAGAAACAAACACGCCTTGCAAATTGACTTCGAACAACAACCTCCTTTGTTTAAAATCAATGATGATCACTATGCAGCAACTTGGTTGTTGCACCCTGATGCACCCAAGGTTGAACCTCCTCGCATCGTTACACAACGTATCGAACGTATGAAGGCAAAAAGCGCAAGTTTGCAACAAGTGAAACCCGTCGAAGTTGCAGTTGAAAAACCTGCAAAGAAAGCACCTGCAAAGAAAGCACCTGCAAAGAAAACAACCAAAAAAACTAAAGAGGGAGGAGATCAATAATGAATAAAGTAATCTTAAAAGTTGAAAACCTTTCTCAATATTTCAAAATGGGTGGTCGTTACCTCAAAGCAGTAGATCACGTAAACTTTGAAATCAACAAAGGTGAAGTTTTTGGTTTGGTTGGCGAATCTGGTTGTGGCAAAACGACAACAGGTCGTACAATCATAAAATTGTACAATGCAACAGGTGGCAACGTTTACTTTGACGGCCAACGTATCGTGGCAGGTATCTACGATTACAAAGAAGCCATCAAAAATGCAAAACTTGCATACAAACAAAAAGTAGCCAGTGGTACTGCAACGGAAGCCGATCGTATTGAAATGGAAGAAGAAGTTGCCAAACAACGTGAAAACATCAAAAAGGCAAAGTACGATCACAAATATTGCAACCGTGACCATGCTCGCAAGTGTGTTCAAGAATTGGACGAAAAATGGTTACCCATTTTGCAAAAAGCCCAATTGGAACATGGTGTAGGCAGTGACGAATACAAAAAGTTGCATGCCCAATACAAACACGACAGACGCGTTGCAAAAAACGAACGTATCGTCAACAAAATTCAAATGATTTTCCAAGACCCCATTGGTTCACTTGACCCTCGTATGACAGTTCGCGAAATCATTTCCGAAGGTTTGGTCATCAAAGGTGTCAAAGACAAGGAACTCATCGACCAACAAGTCTATGATGTTTTGGAAAAGGTCGGTTTGGTCGCACAACACGCCAACCGTTATCCTCACGAATTTTCTGGTGGTCAACGTCAACGTATTGGTGTTGCAAGAAGCATCATCATGAAGCCCGACATCATCATTGCAGACGAACCTGTCTCTGCATTGGACGTTTCAATTCAAGCACAAGTCATCAACCTTTTGAACGAATTGCGTCACGAAATGGGTTTGACAATTTTGTTCGTTGCTCACGACTTGTCCGTTGTCAAGTACTTCTCCGACAAAATCGGCGTTATGTACTTTGGTAAAATGGTAGAAATGGCAACAAGTGACGAATTGTTTGCACATCCTTGCCACCCTTACACAAAGGCATTGTTGTCTGCAATTCCCTTGCCCGACCCCGACTACGAAAAGACACGTACACGTATCGTTTACAATCCTTTACGTGATCACGACTATCGTGAAGAAGGTCCCGTCATGCAAGAAGTAACCCCCGGTCACTACGTTCTTTGCAACAGCGAAGAAAAAGCAAAGTATCTCAAAGAGATTGAAGGCTAATGAAAAAAATATCTATTTTAGAGTGGATCATCACCATTGCTCTGGCAACCTGCTTGACGTTTTTTGCATGTTGGTTGGCAGGTGCGTTTGAAGCAAAGACCAACTACGAGTTGTACGAAGCGCTTTGCAACGGCACGTTTGGCATCGGGTTTTTGATGATTTGCTTTGCTGGACTTATGTGGTGCTCCCACAACGGCGTATTCAACGGCTTGACCTTTGGCGTAAAACAACTTTTCGTTGTTATGCGTTCGGACAAAGCATTTAGGGAAAAGGAAACGTATGCCGAGTATTGCGAAAAGAAAAGGGCAAAAACTCCCCCCGTATTGGCACACTTGTTGCTGATTGGTGGTGTATTGATTGTTGCCTCTATCGTATTTTTGATGCTTTACGAAGCAACCTACGTTCCTCCGTCCACGCCTCAACCTTAATAAAAAAGCCTTTCCGTTTTGGAAAGGCTTTTTTGATGCGTTTTTTCAAAAAAAACAAAGGTAGTGCAATTTATATTTAGTTGCACAAAAGTAAAATTTATGCTATCTTTTTAGGGTTGTCCCTTTGGGAAAAAACACAAAAAGAACAACCAAACGCACGTGGAAAAGTTTATGACAAACAGGCCAAAAAAGTCAAAAAATCGTCAATTTTTTTGCTTTTTGGTGCTAAATATGTTTGACATAATCTTGCCATGTGTGTTATTATTGTTAGGCTGTGGACTTTGGCAGAAAGGTTACTGAGATTTACAGATAACTTTTTGTCAAATAAAAGAGTTTAAAACTCTTGATCAAAACCACGAATTTGGTACTAAGTGCAAAATTGGTTTGCAAACTGGCATCGGTTCAACGACTTGCACAAGCAACGAAAAGTTGCTTTTATTAAAGGTCACAGCAGGCCACACACGGTTATGTTGTAAGCGTTCTCGGTTTTGACAATAAAAAAATCAAAAAAGGAGCAAAAACAAATGGCAAAACAACAAAAAATCAGAATCAAATTGAAATCCTACGATCACAACCTTGTAGATTATGCATGCAACAAGATTGTTGAAACAGGCAAAAAAATGGGTAGCAAAGTTTCCGGCCCTATTCCCCTTCCCACAGAAAAGGAAATCGTCACAATTTTGCGTTCTCCCCACAAGTATAAAGATACGCGTGAACAATTTGAATTGAGAACTTACAAAAGACTTATCGACATTTACAGCCCCAACGCAAAAACAGTTGACTCTTTGACGAAACTTGATTTGCCCGCAGGCATCGATGTCAAAATCAAAATCTAATTACGTAAATAAACACGGAGGTGAACTTTATCAATGAATAAAGCAATCATAGGTAAAAAATTAGGCATGTCTCAAGTATTCCTTGCAGACGGCACAATGGTTCCTGTCACGGTTATCAGCGCAGGTCCCTGCACAGTCGTGCAAAAGAAAACAATTGAACGCGATGGTTATCAAGCAATTCAATTGGGTTTCCAAGAAGTAAAAGAAAGCAAACTCAACAAGCCTCAACTTGGCCACTTGAAAAAAGCCAACGCAGGCAATCTCAAAGTTTTGAAAGAATTCAAATTTGATGATTGTGACAAATACAACGTCGGTGATACAATCGAATGTGACGTATTTGAACAAGGTGACTACGTAGACGTAACAGGCATTACAAAAGGTCACGGTTACACAGGCGTCATCAAAAGATGGAATCAAGGTAGATTGAAAGAATCTCACGGTGTAGGCCCCGTCCATAGGGAAGTCGGTTCCATGGGTGCAAACAGCTCCCCTTCCAAAGTCTTCCCCAACAAACACATGGCAGGTCAATACGGTGTAGAACAAGTCACAGTATTAAATCTTTCCGTAGTAAAAGTCGACAAGGAATTGGGCGTTATCCTTATTAAAGGCGCAGTTCCCGGTGCAAAAAACAGTGTTGTCTACATTAGAAACGCTGTTAAACGCAGCAAGTAATGATGAAGGAGAACAAAAACAATGCAAGTTAAACTTTACAACACAAAAGCCGTTGAAGTCGGCACAGTTGAATTGGATGACGGCGTATTCGGCGTTGAATACAGCGAAGCTCTCATTCATCAAGTAGTCGTTGCTTACCAAGCAAACCAAAGACAAGGCACAAAATCCGCACTCACACGCACAGAAGTACGTGGTGGCGGTATCAAACCTTGGAGACAAAAAGGCACAGGTCGTGCACGTCAAGGTAGCATCCGCGCACCTCAATGGATCAAAGGTGGCGTCGTATTTGCACCCAAGCCCCGCGACTTCTCCAAGAAAATCAACAAACAAATGAAAACAAAAGCATTTTTGAGCGCACTTGGTTACAAAGTTTCCAACGAAGAATTGAAAGTTATCGATCAAATTTCTTTGGAAGCACCCAAAACAAAAGACGTTGCAAGCATTTTGAAAGCATTTGGTTGCGAAAAGAAAACGTTGTTGATCACAGCAGGCGAAGCACACGTAGCATTGTCCGCAAGAAACATCCCCAACTTGGTTGTTGCAGATGCACAATTGGTCAACGTTTACGAATTGGTATCCTCTGTCAACGTGTTGGCAACAAAGGAAGCCATCAAATATATTGAGGAGGCATACAAATTATGAATTCCTACGATGTAATCCAAAAACCTATTCTTACTGAAAAATCCTACGCAGGCATTTCTTCCAAAGTTTACACGTTTAAAGTTGCAAAATCTGCAAACAAAGTGGAAATCAAAAAAGCAGTTGAAGAAATCTTCGGCGTAAAAGTAGAAAAAGTAACCACCAGCAACTATGATGGCAAGATCAAAAGACAAGGCAGATTTGAAGGTGCACAACCTTCTTGGAAAAAAGCCACAGTCACCTTGACCAAAGACAGCAAAGCAATCGAATTCTTCGAAAGCTTGTCCTAATGCGGAGGTAAATAAAAATGGCTATTAGAAGATATAAACCTACAACACCCGGTTGCCGTTTTATGACAGTTTCAGCATTTGATGAAATCACAAGAACGACACCTGAAAAAAGCCTCCTTGTCACAAACAAAAAGACAGGTGGTAGAAACGCACAAGGTAAGTTGACAGTCCGTCACATCGGCGGTGGCAACAAAACCAAATATAGAATTATCGATTTCAAGAGAAACAAGTTTGATATTCCCGCAAAAGTTTTCTCTATCGAATACGACCCCAACAGAAGTGCAAACATCGCATTGTTGCACTACGCAGATGGCGAAAAGAGATATATCCTTGCTCCCGTTGGTCTCAACGTAGGCGACACAATCATCTCCAGCGACTCTGCAGATATCAAGGTCGGCAACAGCCTTCCCTTGTCCCAAATCCCCGTTGGTACAGTTGTTCACAACATTGAACTTCAACCCGGTAAAGGTGGCCAAATTGCAAGAGCAGCAGGTATCTCTGCACAACTCATGGCAAAAGAAGGCAAATATGCAACACTTAGAATGCCCAGTGGTGAAATGAGACTCGTATTGCCTCAATGCCGTGCAACAATCGGTCAAGTTGGCAACATCGAACACGAAATTATCAACATTGGTAAAGCAGGTAAAGTCCGTCATATGGGCACAAGACCTACCGTCCGTGGTAGCGTTATGAACCCTTGCGATCACCCCCACGGTGGTGGCGAAGGCAGAAGCCCTGTCGGTAGACCTGGTCCTGTAACTCCTTGGGGCAAACCTGCATTGGGTTACAAGACAAGAAAGAAGAAAAAAGCAAGCAACAAACTTATTGTTACTCGCATCAATTAGTCGGAGGATAAAAAATGAGCAGAAGTATCAAAAAGAGACCTTTACCTTTTGTAGAAGAATCTTTGCTTAAAAGAGTTAAGGCTATGAACGAATCTGGTGATAAAAAGGTTGTAAAAACTTGGTCAAGAAGTTCCACAATTTATCCTGACTTCATTGGACATACAATTGCAGTACACGACGGTAAAAAACACGTTCCCGTCTACGTAACAGAAGATATGGTCGGTCACAAACTCGGTGAGTTTGCCCCCACCAGAAACTTCAAAGGCCACGCAGGCAGCAAATCTGCAGGTAGATAAGGTGACGGAGGTTAGTTATGGCAACAAGAACTAGACAAAAGGCAGAAGCCTACAAAGCAAATAAAGAACATCGTCCCCACGCAATCGCAAAATACATCCGCATTGCACCCGGTAAAGTTCAAGTCGTGCTTGACCTTATCAGAGGCAAAGGACTTCGCGAAGCAGTGGCAATTTTGAAAGCAACACCCAAAGCAGCATGCGAACCCGTTTTGAAAGTTGTCAAATCGGCAGCAGCAAACGCCGAGGTCAACCTCGGTTTGGATAAAGAAACGTTGTACGTGGCAGCTTGCTATGCAGATGCAGGCCCCGTCCTCAAAAGAATGCAACCCGTCTCTCGTGGCAGAGGTTACAGAATTTTGAAGAGAACAAGCCACATCACAGTAATTCTTGACGCTAAATCGGAGTAATAAGGAGATAAACTATGGGACAAAAAGTTAATCCTCATGGAATGAGAGTAGGCGTAAATGCTGGTTGGGATTCCAAATGGTATGCAGACAAAAAATTGTTTGGCTACTATCTCAAACAAGACGACGAAATCAGAAAACACATTAAAACAAAATACTACGTTGCTGGCATTTCCAAGGTTGAAATCCAAAGAACCAGCGAAGAAGTAAAAGTTGACATTTACACAGGCAAACCCGGTGTCCTCATTGGCAAAGCAGGTGCAGGTAGCGAAGCAATCACAAGCGAAATTGCAAAAATTGCAAAAGGCTTGAAAGTTTCCGTCAACATCATCGAAGTTAAAAAGGTTGACTTGGATGCACAACTCATTGCAGAAGGCATCGCATCTCAACTTGAAAAGAGAGTTGCTTTCCGTCGCGCAATGCGTCAAGCATTGCAAAGAGCAATGAAAGCCGGCGCAAAGGGTGTCAAAACCAAAGTCGGTGGTCGTTTGGATGGTGCAGAAATTGCACGTTCCGAAGAATATCACGAAGGTAGCATTCCTCTTCACACGTTGCGTGCAGACATTGATTATGGTTTTGCACAAGCAAAAACAACCTTTGGTATCATTGGCGTAAAAGTCTGGATTTACAAAGGCGAAGTTTTGCGCAACAAGAAAAGAAGACCTTCCAAGGAGGTAACTGAAAATGTTAATGCCTAAAAGAGTTAAAAGACGTCGTCAATTCCGCGGTAGAATGAAAGGCGCAGCCCACAAGGGCAACAAAGTGGCATACGGCGAATGGGGCTTGATGAGCGAACAATGCGCATGGATTACAAGCAACCAAATCGAAGCAGCCCGTGTCGCTATGACAAGATTTGTAAAACGTGGTGGTAAAGTTTGGGTAAACATTTTCCCTCACAAACCTGTAACAAAGAAACCTGCAGAAACACGCATGGGTTCCGGTAAAGGCGCCCCCGAATATTGGGTAGCAGTTGTCAAACCCGGCAGAGTCATGTTTGAAATGGCTGGTATTTCTGAAGAACAAGCAAGAGAAGCATTGAGATTGGCAAGTCACAAACTTCCCGTCAAATGCAAGATAGTTAAAAAGGAAGAAACGGTGAACGCAGATGAAAGCAAATAAGGTTAGAGAACTTAATAATGAAGAATTGGTAGCAAAGCTTGCCGATTTGAAAAAAGAGCTGTTCAATTTGCGTCTTTCCCACGCAACTGGTCAGTTAGCCAATCCTTTGGCCTTGCACAATGTCAAAAAAGACATTGCAAGAGTAAAGACGATTATCAAAGAAAGAGAAGCATCCTTGCTCGGAGGTAAGCAATAATGGCAGAAGTATTGGAAAGAAACAGCAGAAAAGAAAGAGTCGGCACAGTCGTGTCCAACAAAATGGAAAAAAAGATCGT
>JAFQWS010000073.1 GCA_017407305.1 Clostridia bacterium | reverse complement strand
TAGTTCTATAAGAAAATCAGCCGTGGATATTCACAACGCCTTGCCAAATAGTACACTACAAGTTTTGCCAAAATTGTATCACGGCGAATTTTCCATAAACCACGGCAACGATTATGCTCAAAAAATAAGAGAGATCATCAGTATTTGACAAATTCCAATTTATCGAGCTGTTAATATTTTTCAGTGCAAAAAAGTAAAGAGTAGCAAAATTTTGCTACTCTTTTATCGTGCTTTGGAAAATCCCTTATGGGGAACACCTTTTCCAAGTCTTTTTTTTGTTGTTATTTTTGATTGACCTTTACGTCTACTTGTTGGATGGGCATGACAATTCCGTTTTGGTCAAAGGCTGTTTTTACACTTTCCAAAACGTCTGCGTTTACCGTCCAATAGTCTTGGTTGTTTACCCAAACACGAAGTGTCAAGCCTGTGCTGTTGACGTTGTGTGCCGTGATGCGTACGTAAGGTTCGGGATTTTTCAAAACAAGTTCGTGGTTGGATGCAATTTCGTGCAAAATTTGTTTTGCTTTTTCCACGTCGGCGTCTTTGGCAATTTCAAAGGTGTTGTCAACACGGCGAATATCTTTTTCGGAATAGTTGACGATAGATGCAGAGGAAAGACTGCCGTTGGGCAAATAGACCACCTTGTTGTCGGGTGTGCAAAGTTTTGTGTTGGTAAGATTGATGGCTTCGACAGTGCCAGAATAACCCATTGCTTCGATGTAATCGTCCAATCTGAAAGGTCTTGTCAAAATGATGAGCATACCACCTGCAAGGTTGCCCAATGCTCCGTTGAGAGCCAAACCAACGGTAACACCCAAAGAGGCAACAAGGGCGGAAAGTCCACTGGTGTCAATGCCAACGTAACCGACAAGGCAAACCATGATTACGATTTTTAAACCAACACGCAATACGTACAAAAGTGTGCGAACGATTGTTTTGTCGTGTTTTTTCAAACTGGCAGATTTTTCAAATTTTCTTGTGACTGCATTGACGATTTTGAAAGAAATAAACCAAATGAGCAATGCAACGACAATTTTGTAACCTTGCGTAAATATCCACTCTTTGACGGCTTCCCAAACTTCTTGAATAGTCATAAACTGAACTCCTTTTGTATATCAATTATAGAAAAAACATAACACTTTTGAAAAAGTTTGTCAAAGGAAAAGAATAAAAAGCAAAGTGGAATAATCTTGAAATTTGTCAATTCAAAAAATAATATACAAATTTGCACTTTTGTGAGTTTTGAAAAAAACTATATATGAAAAAAGACTACACAAATTTGTGCCTTTGTAATTTCCCGAACAGTGAAAAAAATATAATACAGCCAAGGAAAACCTTTGTATTAAAGCACAAAAAAATTTATATAAAAAAAGACTACACAAATTTGTGTCTTTGTAATTTCCCGAACAGTGAAAAATATATAATACAGCCAAGGAACTCCTTGGCTGTATTAAAGCACAAAATAAAATATATGAAAAAAGACTACACAAATTTGTGTAGTCTTTTTAGTGGATGCGGCGACGACTTATCCTCCCAGGCCGTGCCCAGCCAAGTACTTTCAGCGCTACAAAGCTTAACTTCTGTGTTCGGGATGAGAACAGGTGGATCCTTTGTGCTATAATCACCGCAATGGTATATGTTCTTTTTTCAAAGAAACATTGATAACTGCATATATTTAATTTTTGTTTGAGCAAATGAAGTAAAATCGTAATTATCAGGCTCTTTCAAAATCAATTGAACAAGCCCTCGACCTATTAGTATCAATCAGCTAAATACATTACTGCACTTACACCTTTGACCTATCAACCTTGTTGTCTGCAAGGGGTCTTACCACAAAGTGGAGATATCTTATCTTAAGGTGGGTTTCACACTTAGATGCTTTCAGCGTTTATCCCGTCCGTACTTCGCTACTCGGCCGTGCCGCTGGCGCGACAACCGATGCACAATAGGTACGTCCACCCCGGTCTTCTCGTACTAGGGACAGATCCT
>JAFQWS010000072.1 GCA_017407305.1 Clostridia bacterium | reverse complement strand
TCACAAGACTTACTTGCGTTGGGTGCTTCGTGGATGTCAATGCCAAGGCTGTGTCCTGTGCTGTGGGTGAAATTTGCGCCATAGCCGTTTGCCACGATTACTTCTCTTGCCAAAGCATCAATTTCTTTACCGGAAAGTCCCATTTTGACGTTTTTGATTGCGTTTGTTTGAGCAAGCAAAACAATGTTGTAAACGTTGCGCATTTCTTTGGAAGGTTCTCCCAAAAAGACCGTTCTTGTCATATCCGAGCAATAACCATTGTATCTTGCACCAAAGTCCATTGTGATTGCTTCGCCTTTTTCAACTTTTTTGTCGGTGGGATGGGCGTGAGGTTTGCTTCCGTTGACACCACTTGCAACAATCGTATCAAATGCAAGACCGTCTGCACCAAGCAACATCATTTTATGTTCCAATTCAATGGCGATTTCCCTTTCGGTAACACCTTCTTTGATAAAGGTCAAAATGTGTTCAAATGCCGAATCGGTAATTTCTTGTGCCTTTTTGATGTATTGATATTCTTCTTCCGTTTTGAAACTGCGCATAAGAGCAATTGCTTCACCCATAGGTTCCAAAGAATATTCGCAAAATTCCTTATTGAGCACATTAAATTCTGCAACAGTCAACTCTGCATCTTCATAGCCAATGACTTGTGCGCCAATTTCGTTGAGGTAGCCTTTTACCATGTCCCAACTTGACGAACCTATTTCGTACAACTTTGTTTCAATGCCCTTTTCAGTCAACTCAGTTGCCATTTCGTAATATCTGGGATCGGTAAAGAATACCGGCTTTTGATTGGGTGCAAGAACCAAAATACCTGCTGTTGATTTAAACTGAGTAAAATAAAAACGATTTTTGTCAGACAAAATCAATGCTGCATCAATATTCTTTTTGAATTTGAAAATCGTTGATTGATCAATCATTTGTTTTCTCCAATATATTTTGATAGATTGTTTTCATATAAAGTGCGTCCTCGGCTTGCGTGCCGTCCGACTCACAAATTACCATAGGTTCAAGTTTATATTTGACCAAAACGGGAGCCAAATTCTCAAAATTGGGGCCGTAGGCTTGGTCATAAAAGGTAAGGTGCTTGACTTCCCCACCATTGGAATACTCAATTTTGGAAAAGTGAATATGGATTTTGGCAGTCTTTTCAAAACCAATTATTTCAATTGACCTTTCAATTGCTTGTTCAAAATCTTTTTGAGTTTTTAATAAACCGTGTGTGCGCGCGTTGAGATGTCCAAAATCAATGGTAGGAACAAAACAAGGATCAATTGTACAAAAGTTTAAGACTTCTTCCAAATCGCCAATTTGATTTATTTTGCCCATAACCTCCGGACAAAAGGTAAGGTGTTGCAAATTGTTTTTGTAAATTTCGTCACGCAAAGCATACATTCTTTGCATGGTTAGTTTTACTGCTTGTTCGCGTGTGGCTTTACCAACACTTGCAGGGTGAAAAACTACACGATTTCCACCAAATTGCATCAATTTTTTTGCGCTGTTGACGATATAACCAAAGGACTTTTTGGCCATTTCGTCATCAGGGTTTGCCAAATTGACGTAGTATGGAGCGTGAACAGACAATTCCACACCAAATTCTTTGCATTTTTCGCCAATTTTTCTTGCAGTTTCATCACTTACGTTGATGCCTCTGCCAAATGAATATTCGTAGGCGTTCAACCCTTTTTCTGACAACCATTGAGGCGCCTCAAAGGTGTTTTTGTGTCCGTCACGGTAAAATGAATCGGAGTTGCCACTGGGGCCAAATTTAATCATAGAGTTTCTCCAAATCTTGTTTCAATTGAGCTACAAGCTGTTCTTTTGAATTGAATTTTTTCACTTCACGAATAAATTTTTTGGGAGTTATTGTAACTTGTTTTTGATACAAATCCCCTTGAAAATCTTGCAAAAAAGCTTCAATTACCACTTTTTCTTCCAAACCAAAGGTTGGTTGAGGCCCAATGTTGACAATTGATTTGTACGTTTTGTCATCAACTTCAACGTCGGCGGTAAATACACCCAAAGGTAAAAGTTTGTCATCTTCCACCTTTACGTTTGCTGTGG
>JAFQWS010000071.1 GCA_017407305.1 Clostridia bacterium | reverse complement strand
GTGTTCCACGGAGGTTGGGCAGTTTGGGGAATTATTGAAGTTTTACCCTTTATCATGGCATAAAAAGCCACTCAAATTTTAGTGATTTGTTTGAAAAAATATTGTCAAGCAAAAATTTTCAAAAACCAAAAAAGGTTAGGACAAACAGTTCTAGCCTTTTGCATTAACGTCTTGCCACATTAAAAAACAAAGTTTTTGTGTGAGCGTGGCAAAAATTTTATTAAAACATCTAGGAGTTTTTCTCGTGAGCGAACAAACCAAACAAAAAGGTTGGTGGGCATTGTTGCCAATGGCAGTGTTTTTGTGCATCTACATAGGTGCAAGTGTGCTTTTCAACGACTTTTACGCAATGAGCGTTGTCGTTGCATTTTCCATTGCACTTCTTGTTGCCTGCTTGCAAAATCCTTCTTTGAAATTTGAAAACAAACTTTCCGTTATGGCGCAAGGCTTGGCAGACAAAAACGTTGTTACAATGATTCTCATCTTTTTGGGCGCCGGCATTTTTGCAGGCATATTGGGCAACGAAGGTGCAGGTGCTGTTGCCGATTTGTTTTTGAGCGTTATTCCGGCAAGATTTTCGCCCCTTGTTTTGTTTGTTGTTGCTTGTTTTGTATCAACAGCATTGGGCACTTCTTGTGGAACAATTTTGGTTATTGCACCCATTGCAGTTGTCCTTGCTCAAACCACGGGTGTAAGTTTGCCCATTTGCGTTGCAACTGTTCTTGGTGGTGCAATGTTTGGCGACAACCTATCTTTTATTTCCGACACAACAATTGTTGCAACCAGCACACAAGGTTGCAAAATGAAAGACAAATTTAAAGAAAACTTTTTTATTGCGTTGCCTGCTTGCATTGCTACGTTGGCAGTTTTGTTTGTCCTTGCTTTAAATTTTGATGCAGTCAACGACTACCTTCCTCAAACAATCAATCTTTGGTTGTTGATTCCCTACGTTTTGGTTATCATTGGTGGGGTTGTTGGTATAAACGTGTTTATCGTTTTGATTGGTGGCATCGTTTCGGCAATTATCATCAAACTTGCCCTTGGCGCAAAATTGATAGAAGTGGTCGCATCAATGGGCGATGGTGCCAGTGGTATGTTCGAGGTAATTTTGGTTACCATTTTGGTTACTATGTTGTCGCAGTTGATGAAGGAATACGGAGGCTTTGATGCTTTGTTGACTGCAGTCAAAAAGGTGTTCAAAGGCAATGTGGGCGGACAACTTGGCATAGGCTTGTTGGTGTCCTTGATGAACGTTGCAACTGCAAACAATACGGTGGCAATTGTGTTGTCTGCGCCAATTGCAAAAAGTATCAGTATTGAATATGGCGTAAGCAACACCAAAACGGCTTCCTTGTTGGATATTTTCGCCAGCATTGTGCAAGGACTTTTGCCCTATGGTGCGCAAATGATTACGGCAGTTACGTTGACAAGCGTTTCAGTAGGCGAGATTTTCCCCTTTATATTCTATCCATATTTTTTGGCACTCAGTTCCATTATCTTTATGACAATTCCCTCGTTGTTCAAAAAGAAATCTGCCTAAAAAAAGACTTAAACGATTAAAAGCGTAAAAAAAACCACAACAAAAGGTTGTGGTTTTTTGTTTGTGTTTCGTTATTCTTTTGGAGCCATTGCACAAACGTAGTTTATGTTTTTGCCAACGTCCAAAAACTTTTGTTCGTATTCGGTTACGATATTGTTTTTGGCATAGGGGCTGTTGTGCAAATCTGTCGTGATGGCAACAATTTGCCAGTTGCATTTTTCAAATTGTTCTTTGGACCAAGCAAAGAAATCGTCGTCGTCAGTTTTTTGGATGACTTTGCCACCTGCTTTCAACAAACGTTGGTAAGAGTTCAAAAATCTCGGGTTTGTCAAACGTCTGTTGGCGTACGTTTTCTTTTGGAAAGGAGTGGAAAAGTTGAGATAAATTGTGTCAACAGAGTGTGGAGCAATATATTTTTCCAAATACTCTGCACCTGCGTTCAAAAAACGTACGTTTTTGCAATCTTGACATTTTTCACAAGCCGAAACGATCACGTTGGAAAGTTTTTCCACAGCGACAAGGTTCAAATTGGGAAAGATTTGCCAAAAACCTTTTGCAAAACCACCCATGCCACAGCCGATTTCCAAGCAAACGGGGTTGTCGTTGCCAAAAACTTCTTGCCAATTCAACCACTCGGCATTCTGTGTTGCAATGTGGCTGTTCAGTTCTTGAGTGTCCACCTTCAACAAATTTTCAGCTTGTCCAAGGCGACTTTGCAAATGTTTTTTGAGTCTAAGTCTCATACGTTACCTTCTTTTGTTTTTTTCCTATTATATAAAAATCCCCACCCAAAGTCAAACAACTAACCAAAAGGTTGCAAAACCCTTTTGGACAAAACGAGACTTGTAAGGAGCGAATGCGACCAAAATAGTGAGCGACTTGTCGCCAGCGTCACGTCATTTCAAACTCTTGTCACAAAGACTTGTTTGGCGACAAGCAAAAAGGAGAAATAAAAAAAGCAATCCTTGTTGGATTGCTTTTTTGTTGCGACTAAAAAGCGCCGTCGCCATATGGTTGGAGTGACGAGACTTGTAAGGAGCAACCGCAGGTTGCGACGGAATAGTGAGCGTAAGCGAACGTCACGTCATTTCAAACTCTCATCACGAAAGCGACGCAAAGTGACAAACAAAAAAGAAGCAACAAAAAGAGCAAACCTTTGTTTGCTCTATTTTTTGTGACCAATAAGTGCAGTCACTTTGCTGGTTGGAGTG
>JAFQWS010000006.1 GCA_017407305.1 Clostridia bacterium | reverse complement strand
TTGACACCTTCGAAAAACGCTTGTTTGGTAACTTCCATCAACTTCAACTTTTCGTCGTCAACAAGTCCAACTGCCACCGTCCTTGCTGCGTCGCCATGCCATCCTTTTACGATTGCACCGATGTCGAAAGATACGATTTGTCCTTCTTCGATGAAACGTTTTTTGGAAGGGATGCCGTGCACCACTTCGTCGTCGATTGAAATGCAGACGCTTGCAGGATAGCCACAATAGTTCAAAAAGGAAGGTTTTGCGCCACACTTCAATATGAAGTCGTGCGCCAACTTATTCAATTCGTAGGTGGAGACACCTACTTTGCATTTTTCTTCCAGCAACTCGAGGGCTTGTTTAACAACTTGGTTTGCTTGACGCATAAGTTGTATTTGTTGTTGGTTTTTGAGCAAAATCACTTTAACACCTTTAAGATGTTTGAATAGTTTTCGTCAACAGTGCCTTCGCCCAAGGCTGTTTTGAGCAAACCTCTTTGTTGATAGAACTCAATCAAAGGTTTGGTTGTGCTTTCATAAACTTCCAAGCGATTGCGAACTGCTTCTTCTCTGTCGTCACTGCGGATGATAAGTGTGTCACCACATACAGGACAAACGTCGTCTTTCAAATTGGATGCGTGGAAAGTGCCACTGCATTTGGGGCAAAATCTTCTGCCGGAAATGCGTTTGATGATTGTATCGTAACCAACGACGATGTTTACAACTACGTCGGGTTGGTCAAAACTTTCCAATGCTTCTGCTTGAGCAAGTGAACGAGGGAAACCATCCAAAATGTAACCGTTTTTGCAATCGTCACGTGACAATCTGTCACGTACGATTGCTACGGTAATTTCGTCGGATACCAAATCGCCTTTTGCCAAAATGCCAGCAATTTGTTTGCCTAACTCGGTTTGTTCCTTCAAATTTTGGCGGAAAATGTCGCCTGTGGAAATGTGAGGAATTCCAAGTTCCGTTGTGAGTCTTTGTGCATGTGTGCCTTTACCACAACCGGGGGCACCTAACAAAACGATTTTCATTTTACTTCAAGAATCCTTTATAATTGCGCATCAAAATTTGGTTTTCCAAGGAACGGAAGATTTCCAATGCGATGGATACGCTGATGAGCATACCTGTGGAAGAGAATGCGTTTACCAATCCTTGGTCGTTGCCACTTGCCAAAGAGAAAATCAAAGAGGGAACCAAAGCAATGATTGCCAAGAAGGTTGCGCCCCAGAAGGTGATTCTTGTGACAACTCTTGTTAAATGTTCGGCTGTTTCTCTGCCGGGACGAATACCGGGGATGAAACCACCATTTTGTTGAATGTTTTTGGAAATTTCAACGGGGTTGAATTGAATTTGGGAATAGAAGTAAGCAAACAAGAAAATCATAACTGCGAGGATTACTTGATATGCCCAACTTTGTGCGCCCAAATTTTGAATCCACCAATAAGCAAACGTGCCTTGTGTTTCGGCTGCTGTTGCCCAGAAAGTGGAAATAAGCATTGTGGGGAAGGACATGATTGCGTATGCAAAAATCAAAGGCATAACGCCGGATGCGTTGACTTTGATGGGAATGAACGTGGCTTGACCACCATACATTCTGTTGCCCTTTACTTGTTTTGCATATTGGATTTTGATTTTTCTTTCTGCACCATCTACCCAGATGATGAAGACGAAGATTGCAATCAAAACTACCAAGAAAGCAACAAGTTCCAACCAACGACCACCGCTGATTGTGTTGAGGATTCCTTGACCTGCTGTTGTAAGCAAGCCAACGAAGATGATCATAGAAATGCCGTTGGAAACGCCATATTCTGTGATTCTTTCACCAAGCCACATGCAAAGCATGCAACCTGCTACTAATACGATTGTAACGTATACCATCACAAGCCATTGAGGCAATGCAATTTGACCGGAAAGGAAGTTTACGTCCACGTCAAGTGTAAAGACGATGCCTACTGCGGAAATTGTTGCCAATGCAAGTGTTACGTAACGAGTGATCTTATTGATCTTTTCTTTGCCTTCGTCGCCACGTTTGGAAAGTCTTTCCAATTGAGGGATTGCAACCGTCAACAATTGCATAATGATGGATGCGTTGATGTAAGGGGAGATGCCGAGTGCAAAAATTGTGCCGTCAGACAATGCGCTACCACTGATGGCATTGAGAATGCTAAGCAAATTGTAACTTTCTAATTCGCCAACACCACTGGCATCAAATCCGGGAACGGGAATGTAGCAACCAATTCTGTAGATAACTACAAAAAGGATTGTCCACAAGATTTTGTTTCTGATTTCCTTAATCTTTAAGGCGTTTTTGAAAGTTTCAATCATTAGTCAATTACCTCGACAGTACCGCCTGCTTTTTCAATAAGTTCTTTTGCTGTTTTGGAGAACTTTTGTGCTTGAACGGTCAATTTTTTGTTAAGTTCGCCTGTGCCCAATACTTTGACACCACCGTTGTGTTTGCTTCTGAGCAAACCAGCATTTGCCAAAATTTCGGGATTGATTACTGCACCGTCTTCAAATGCATTGAGTTCTGCAACGTTGATAACGTCATAATCAACACGGAAGTGGTTTTTGAAACCTCTTTTAGGAACGCGTCTTGCCAAAGGAGTTTGACCACCTTCAAAGCCGGGGCGAACACCGCCACCACTTCTGGCCCATTGACCTTTGTGACCCTTACCGCTTGTTTTGCCCAAGCCACTGCCTGCGCCTCTACCCAATCTCTTGGATTCTCTTACTGCGCCTTCGGCGGGGGAAATTGTGTGTATTCTCATCGGTCTAGTCTCCTTATTTTACTTCTTCAACAGTTACAAGGTGTTTGACTTTGAAAATCATACCACGAATTGCTGCGTTGTCATTGTGGATTTTGTAAGAACGGATTTTTGTAAGTCCCAATGCCTTGACTGTTCTTTGATGTTCTACCAAACTGCCTGCTGTGCTTTTTACCAACGTAACTTTGATTTGTTTGCTTCCAATTTCGTAGGGTTTGTCGCCCTTTTCATATTGTTTTGCAAAGTTCTTTTCTGCTACGTATTTGCCGTTGATAATCAAAGGTTGAGGATATTCTTTCTTTGCTTGGACAACGGGTTCTGTTGCAACAACTTCTTCTACGACTGCTTCTGCAACTGCTTCAACAACGGGTGCTTCTACGACTGCTTCTGCTTTTTTCGTGGATTTTTTGGTTGTTTTCTTTGCTGTTGCTTCACCTTCTGTTTTGGGTGTTGCTTTTTTGCGAGGAGCCTTTTTGACTTCGGCTTCCGTTTCAACTACGACTTTTTCTTCTTTTACTTCTGCCATTGTTCAATCTCCTTACAAAATTTCTTCAACAGATTTACCACGCAATTGGGCAATTTGTTCTGCTGTTCTAAGTTCTTTCAAGCCTTCGAAGGTTGCTTTGACGCAGTTGACGGGGTTGTTGGAACCATAAGATTTTGTTCTGATGTTTTTGATGCCGACTGCTTCCAATACGTTACGTACGGGACCACCTGCAATAACACCGGTACCTTCTTGTGCGGGTAACAACAAAACGTGACCGCGACCAAAACGACCAATTTGTTCGTGAGGAATTGTGTTGCCTTTCAATGCGATGGTAACCATTTCCTTTTTGGCTCTTTGTGTTGCTTTTTCGATTGCTTGGGGAACTTCTGCTGCTTTGCCCATGCCTACGCCAACCTTGCCTTTGCCGTCACCGACAACAACAAGTGCTGCAAAACGCATTGTTCTACCACCTTTAACAACCTTTGTTACGCGATTGATTTTAACCGTCTTTTTGATGAGACCGTCGTCTTCTCTTTCGCGATTTTTGTCAAAGCGTCTGCCACCTTTTTTGCCTTCAAACTTGCCACGGCCTCTTCTTTCACCTTGGGGTGCTTGGGGGCGTTGTTCTGTTTGTTCTACAGGTGCGTTGACTTGATTTTCATTTTTAACAACTTCACTCATTTCAATTTACCTCCCTGTTAGAATTTAAGGCCAGCGTCACGGGCGCCTTTTGCCAATGCTGCGACTCTACCTGTGTAGATATAGCCACCTCTGTCAAACACTACTGCTTCGATACCGATTGCGAGTGCTTTTTTACCAATGTCCAAACCGACTGCTTCACTTGCTTCTGTCTTTGTTTTGCCTTCCAATTCTTTTGCCAATGCCAAAGAGGAGCTGGAAGTGAGTGTTACGCCGTTTACGTCGTCAATAAGTTGGGCGTAAATGTAATTGGTACTTCTGTAAACGCACAAACGGGGTTTTACGCCTGTGCCATAGACAGTTTTTCTGACTCTTTCGTGTCTTACTTTTCTGTCTGTATTTTTATCGAGTTTTTTAATCATTTTCGCTTCTCCTTATTACTTGCCTGCTTTTTTGCCTTCTTTCAAGACAACAACGTCAGTTTTGTATCTTACGCCGTATGCATGATAGGGTTCAACAGGACGCAAGGCTTTCAAGTTTGCTGCTGTTTGACCAACAAGTTCTTTGTCAAAACCTTTTACCAAGATTTCCGTTGCGGAAGGGCATTCGAAAGTGATGCCATCGGGTGCAACGACTTCACAAGGGTGAGAATAACCAATGTTGAGGATCAACTTGTTGCCGTTTACTTGTGCTTTGTAACCAACGCCATTGATGATAACAGATTTTTCAAAACCTGTTGTTACACCTTTGACCATGTTGGCGACCAATGCACGGTACAAACCGTGTTTTGCACGGATGTCTTTGTGTTCGCTACTTCTTGTGAAAACGATTTCGTTGTTTTCTACTTTGAAGCTGATTGTTGTATCCACTGTACAGCTGAGTGTACCTTTGGGACCTTTAACTGTGATGTTTTGACCATCTACTGTAAGATTTACGCCAGCGGGGATGGCGATGGGTGCTCTACCAATTCTTGACATAACTGATTCTACCTCCCATTACCATACGTATGCCAACACTTCGCCACCGAGATTGTTTTCTCTTGCGTGTTTGTCGGTCATAATGCCCTTGGATGTGGACACGATTGCAATTCCCAAACCGTTGAGGACCTTGGGAAGTTCTTGAGCTTTTGCATATACTCTCAAACCAGGCTTGGAGATTCTCTTCAAACCGGAAATAACTTTTTCGCCGTTCTTTCCGTATTTCAAAGTCAAAACAAGGGAGTTTTGAATGTCTTTTTCCACTTCGGTGAAAGATGCAACATAACCTTCTTCAACGAGGATTTGTGCGATTGCTTTCTTTGCCTTGGATGAGGGAATTTCAACATCATTGTGTTTTGCAGATACTGCATTTCTAATGCGTGTGAGCATATCTGCAATAGGATCTGTAACTACCATTTGTTCTCCTCCTTACCAACTTGATTTCTTAACGCCAGGGATTTCACCCTTGTAGGCTTTTTCTCTGAAGCAGATTCTGCAAATACCGAATTTTCTCAAAACGGAGTGAGGTCTACCACAGATAGAGCAACGTGTGTATGCACGGGTTGAATATTTGGCGGGTTTTTGTTGTTTATTAATCAATGATTTTCTTGCCATAATGTATTACCTCGCTTATGCCTTAGAGAAGGGCATACCCATATATTGCAACAAAGCCTTTGCTTCGGCATCTGTTTGTGCTGTTGTGACGAATGTTACGTCAAAACCACGAGTTTTTTCCACTTGATCGTAAACGATTTCGGGGAAAATGAGTTGTTCTTTTACACCCAATGTGTAGTTGCCACGACCGTCAAAGCTCTTGCCGTTGATACCACGGAAGTCTCTTACGCGGGGCAATGCGATGGATACGAGTTTGTCCATAAATTCGTACATTCTTTGTCCACGCAACGTTACCTTTGCGCCAACTTGCATACCTTTACGGATTTTGAAGTTTGCAACAGATAGTTTTGCGCTTGTTACAATGGGTTTTTGTCCTGAAATTTGTTTAAGTTCTTCAACTGCGAGTTGGAAGCTCTTAGAATTGTCTTTTACGTCACCCAAACCGGCGTTAATAACGATTTTGACCAATTTGGGAACTTGGTTGACGTTTTTGTAACCAAATTCTTTGTATAATTGGGGAGCAACGTTTTTGACATAGTGGTCTTTCAATCTTGCAGGTGTTTTAACTGTTTTTTCGTTTGCCACGATTCGTTCCTCCTAATTATTTGTTGTCAGCAGATTTTTTTGTTGCTTTTTTTGCAACTTTCTTTGCTGTTTTCTTTTCTTCTTTTACGTCGATGATTGCACCGCATTCTTTGCATGCACGGACGTATTTTTTGCCGTCTTCACCCAAAACGTGAGCGACTTTGACTGCTTTTTTGCACTTGGGGCATACCAAAGCAACGTTGGAAACGTCGATAAAACGAGGTTTTTCAATGATGCCACCTTGGTCTTGTGCAGAACGAGGTCTGCGATGTTTTTTGACAAGGTTGAGTCCTTCTACCATAACAGCATGTTTTTCTGTATCTACGGCGATAACTCTACCACGTTTGCCTTTGTCGCCTTTACCATCGTGTTTTTTAGGGTCTTGACCGACCATGATTTCGACAAGGTCGCCCGATTTAATATTCAAACTTGACATTTTTTTACCTCCCTAAAAATTAAAGCACTTCGGGAGCAAGGGAAATGATTTTCATATAATCTTTTTCTCTCAACTCTCTTGCCACGGGCCCAAAGATACGTGTGCCACGGGGTTGCTTTTGTTCATCAATGATAACTGCTGCGTTGTCGTCAAAACGGATGTGTGTACCGTCTTTGCGGTTGACACCAAAACTTGTTCTGACAATAACTGCCTTGATAACGTCACCTTTCTTGACAATACCACCGGGGTTTGCTGTTTTTACACTTGCAACGATGATATCGCCAATGCTGCCTGCTTTGCGAAGGGAGCCACCAAGCACTTTAATACACATAATTTCCTTTGCGCCGGAATTGTCGGCAACTTTCAATCTGGATTGTGGTTGAATCATAATGCTTCCCTCCCAATATTACTTAGCCCTTTCAATGATTTCAAGCAATCTCCAGTGAACTTCTTTGGACAATTTTCTTGTTTCGGCAATGCGTACTGTGTCACCGACACCGCAATCATTGTGTTCATCACGAACCTTGTACTTTTTGGTTGTGGAAACTGTTTTCTTGTAAAGGGGATGTTTGTATTTGTTAA
>JAFQWS010000070.1 GCA_017407305.1 Clostridia bacterium | reverse complement strand
ATAAAATAGGGGTTGCCTGCCAAACTTGCAGGGGATTGATAAGGGCTGTCGCCATAGGTTGTGGGATTGAGGGGCAAAACTTGCCAACATTTTTGACCTGTTGCAGTCAAAAAATCAACAAATTCGTATGCTTGCTTGCCAAAGTTGCCAATTCCATAGGGGGAGGGCAAACTGCTTACGTGCATCAAAATACCACTTTTTCTTGTAAAGCCAAAATTGGCAAATTTGTGTGTTTGTGTCATAAGTTCTCCATTTGTGAAAAAACAAGTATATATGCAGTAACGATTTTTGTCAACTTGAAAAAAATTAACAATATTTTTGCTTAATTTTTGCCAAAATTTCCACGTCGGCAGGACAAAAATCGTAGAAATCAATTTCTTTGGGTTCAATCCATCTTACGTCGGCGTGTTCTAAAAGTTGAATTTCGCCACTTTTTATGGTTGCGTTGAATAAAGTCAAGCCAATGAGCATATCGGGATATTGATGGACAACACGCATAAATTGTTCGCCAACGGACAAAGTTACGCCAAGTTCTTCGCGACATTCACGAACAAGTGCTTGTTCTTTTTCTTCGCCCAACTCAACCTTGCCACCGACAAATTCCCACATCAAACCACGCGTTTTGTGCTTGGGACGTTGACATATCAAAAATTTTTTGCCACTCCAAATGAGGGCTGCCACCACTTCAATCATTGTTAAACCTCTGAAAGTATGCTTCATTATATCACAAAAGTACAAAAAGCACCATAGTTTGGGTGGTGTTTTTGAATAATTTGCCAAAAGCAACTTGGTTTTTAGATAAAAATAACTATTGTATTTTTGTCAAGTTGTATTATAATATACCTATCAAAAACAAAGGAACACACAATGCCTCTACACATAATTAGACAAGACATTACAAAAATTAAATGCGACGCAATTGTAAACTCCGCCGATCCCACTTTGCTTGGCGGAGGGGGTGTTGACGGAGCAATTCACAAGGTCGCAGGAAGTCAGCTTTTGGATGAGTGCAAAACTTTGGGTGGTTGCAAAACGGGCGAAGCAAAAATTACCAAAGGATACAATTTGCCTTGCAAATACGTAATTCACACAGTTGGACCTGTTTGGCAAGGTGGCACAAAAGGAGAAAAATTGCTCCTTGAAGATTGTTTTGACAACTCACTTGCCCTTGCCAAGAAAAATTTGTGTCAAACGGTTGCCTTTCCCCTTATTTCAGCAGGTGCTTACGGCTATCCCAAAGACCAAGCACTTGCCGTTGCCATTGAAAGAATAGGCAATTTCCTTTTGGACAACGAAATGACAATTTATCTTGTCGTTTTTGACAAAGGCTCTTTTAAAATCAGCAAAAATTTGGTAGATGACGTTGCCGAATATATTGACGACAACTACTTGAAAGGTCGTTCCAACCAAAGAAATCGCGTTTTTCTAAACAAAAATATAAATTTGCAATTGGAGTCGGAGAAGAGTTATTGTTGTTCTTTGGAAGAAATGTTGAAAAACCTTGACGACAATTTCCAAGTAACGTTGTTCAAACTGATTGATTTGAAAGGCATGGACGACGTTGAGTGTTACAAAAAAGCCAACGTTTCCAAACAAACTTGGTACAAAATTCTCAGCGAAAAAGACTACAAGCCAAGCAAAAATACCGTGCTTGCTTTTGCCATTGCTTTGCAATTGTCTTTGGAGCAAACAAAACAACTTTTGAAAACGGTGGGCTTTGCTCTGTCCAAAAGCAACAAATTCGACGTAATTATCGAATACTTCCTTGTAAATGAAAAGTACGATATGTTCACAATAAACGAAACGTTGTTTCATTTTGACCAACCCACTTTGGGCTTTTAGGGTAAATTGTCAATTGACCACAACAAAATATCACTTGTATATAATGTAGTTGTAAGCAAAAAACTTGCAACTACATTTTTTATAAGGAGTAAAATTATGAACAACGTTACGGAATTGGTATTTATTTTGGACAAAAGTGGCTCGATGGCAGGCATGGAAAAGGACACCATTGGTGGATTTAATTCAATGATTGAAGAGCAAAAGCAACTTGAAGGCACGGTGTACGTATCAACTTTGCTTTTTGCAAATGAAACTCAGGTTTTGCACGACAGAAAAAATTTGGAGCAAATTGCACCATTGACACAAAAAGACTATCGCGTGGGTGGTTGCACTGCTCTTTTGGATGCAATTGGTGGAGCAATCAAACACGTGGCGAACATTCACAAATACGCACGACAAGAGGACGTTCCTCAGCGCACCATTTTCGTCATAACGACAGACGGTATGGAAAATGCCAGCAGACACTTTTCCAGCCAACAAGTGAAACAGTTGATTGAAAATCAAAAAAGCAAATTTGGTTGGGAATTTTTGTTCGTTGCCGACAATATCGACGCAGTGGAAACTGCCGAAAGAATTGGCATTTCAAAGGAACGCGCAACCAACTACTCGGTGCAAGAAGAAACGGAAGATATGTTTAAAGAAATGAACAACACCATTTCCGCTTTTAGAAAAACCGGCGCAGTTCCCCAAGACTGGTCAAAAAACCTCAACAAGAAAAATAAAAATTGACATCACCCAAATTAAAATCAACAACGCAAAAATGAAGACTCAATATTTTTGCAAAAGTCTTTGGTAAAGTTGCGACTTGACAAAAAGTGTGTTACAATACAAAAAAAACAAAAGGTGTCCAAATGAATAAGTTTTTGAAGTTGTCGTTAATTACATTTACCATAGGTGTCGCAATTCTTGTTTTGGCATTTTTCTCCTTTCACTATTTGACAGATACGGGGATTTCTTCCATTTGGAATGAAGAAGCCGACAAGCCTTACATCACGGAACTTTTGGGCGATTTGGGCATAATCAACATTGCCGTTGCGTCAACGTCTTTGTTGATTTACTTTATTTTTGACAAAAATAAAACAATTGAATAATACAACAAAAAGGACTGTCGCGTTGACAGTCCTTTTTTTGGTGTAAGAGCAATAAAGGGTGTGTAATTTTGCGCTGTTGTCTGCTCGATAAATTGGTTTTTACCGCTTCATTTATTTATGTACATATCGGTAACCCATTCTGGATACGTTTCAAAACAAATAGAAGTATAAAACTCACATTCTTCTGTTTCAAAATTCCACGTAAACACATAACAGTAGCAAGGCTCAGCCAAAGGATACACCCCAAAAAATGATGCCAAATATATAGTTCCATTATCTTCAAAAGCATGTTGAATATTAAATCTTGTTCCGGATTTTGCTTTTTTGATTTTCTTTCCTTCTTCAAAAGTATTCAAAACGGAACTGTCAATTTTTTTTGTAATACCACTTTCTATGTCCGTGATTTCAAGATAATCTCCAAATAGCTTTGAAGTGTATGAGAAAGAATATTTAGTGGAACGGTTACTATCTGTGGAATACTCATAATCTTGAGAAATGCTATCGCTATCAATAATATCTACTTGTTTTGTGCTAACACACCAAGAATAATACATTTGTTGAAATTCATCAGTATCTGGATCATCCATTCTAAACCAAAATCGGTTATTGCCAAAAAAAGCGTTGATTATTTTTGAAGGTAAAATTTCCACACCCAAAGAAGTTGTTTCGAAACTCCCATAGAGGGCATACAGAAATTCTACAGAAAGGCTATCCTGACTGTATGTATAAGAGTAGAATCCATTTTTCTCCAAAAAAACAATATTGCATTTTTGATCGTTGTATGTTATATCATCCAAGTTATAATGTGTTTCGTTTACAACAAGCTCAAAGCAGGTCAGAAAAATATTATTTTTAGATTTATCAAATGAATCAAACATCAAAGTAATCTCTTGTTTTTCGCGCTCGTAATAGGAACACGATGTCAAAGAAAAAAGCATACTAACACACAAAAACACTACCAGTATCTTTTTCATTTCTAAAGGTCCTTTCTATAAATTCTTATTTATCAGTGAATTTATTATATCCAACTATCGTAAATAAATCAAGGCATAGCCTTGTATAGACGCTCGTGAGCTCGCTAATCCGTCGCTTTGCTCCTTACATCCGCAACTTGTTGCGGTATGGAATCAGCCCAAGGGGCTGGATGGAATCACGGCAACGCCGTGTATGGCATCAAGCCGCAGGGACTTTATTTTATACGCGCCTCGCGCGATTCCATGCGCGACTGCGTCGCAATTCCATACAACGCGCGGAGCACGTTGATTCCATACCAAGCCTGCGGCTTGGATAACAAAAAAGGAACTTTTGGTAAACAACAGTTCCTTTTTTGTTGGCGGAGAAAGAGAGATTTGAACTCTCGCTACGCGTTCTATACGTACTACTCCCTTAGCAGGGGAGCCCCTTCGGCCTCTTGGGTATTTCTCCATTGGTCGGTGTGTTGCACAATTGTGCTTAGGTATAATAGCATAAAAAAAACAATAAGTAAAGCCTTTGGGTGAAAAATTGTCGCAATATTTTGTTTCTGTCAACGACACAAAAAAATCATTGCAACCTTTTTCTTCAATATAAATTGCATTAAAACAAAAAATCATTATTTTTATAAAAAATTTTAAATTTGCTATTGAATTTAAATTTTCGGCATGTTAAAATCTTGGTAGAATTAACGTAGCGAGAGACTGCGTTATACAAATTTTATTGGAGGGAGAATTTTATGAAACTTAACAAAGTTTTAGCTTTTACACTTGTAGCTGTGTTGCTTTTGACAACGTTGACTGCTTGTGGTCACGAACACACCTTCTCTGCAGATTGGCAAAAGGATGCAACGCACCACTGGCACGCAGCAAGTTGTGAACACGACGAAGAAATTGATGGCTATGCCGAACACGAATGGAATCAAGGCCAAGTTACGACACAACCCACTTGTGAAGACGAAGGCGTAAAAACCTTTACTTGCACAGTTTGTGGTCAAACAAAAACAGAATCCATTGCAGTAACAAGCGAACACACCTTTGCTAGCGAATGGTCTTTTGACGATGACAACCACTGGCACGCAGCAACTTGTGAACACGATGAAGAAGTTTCCGCATTGGCAGAACACGATTGGGATGAAGGTGAAATCACCACACCCGCAACAGCAACAGAAGACGGCGTAATGACCTATACTTGCACAGTTTGTGGACATTCCTACACCGAAGCAATCCCCGCAACAGGTGGCGGTGAACAAGGCGGTGGCTCTTTGGCAGCACCCATTCGCATTGAAGCAGAAAACGCAACTTTGGGTCAAATTGACGGCGCAAGCAATCCTATTCAAATTGAAGAAAACGCAGGTTGCAGTGGCGGTAGAGGTGTTGGATATTTCCAAGCATCCGGTCAAACAATCACATTCACAATCGTTGTTGACGAAGCAGTTAACGGCGTAACACTCGTTTTGGGTGTTGCTCCTGCAGTCATGGATATGACAACGTGTGAAATTGCTTCCATGAGTGCTGCACAACTTGCAACGTTTGCATCTTTTCAACTCAATGGCACAGCAATCACCTTTGCTGGCGACACTCTTCCTGGCAACGGTGAAATGAACTTTTGGTTGGTTGGCACATTTACAGCAACAGTCAATTTGCAAGCAGGTACAAACACATTTATTATCACCAGCAGAGGCACAGCATTGAACGTAGACTACATTGAAGTTCGCTAAACTTTTTAAATTAATAAAACAAACGGTTTTCCAAACGGAAAACCGTTTTTTTTGTGAAAAATTGTTTTTGCACTACTTGTGACAATTGACTGTTTGAAGAGTTCTCAACAAAAAAAACGAGCCAAAATTTTGGCTCGTTTTTAATTTCTATCGTTCTTTTTACCAAATGACAATTCGTTTTTCGGGAGCAATGTACATTTTGTCCGTTTCTTTTACGTCAAAGGTGGAATACCATTCTTTGAAGTTTCGGGGAGTGATGTTTGCACGCAAAATTGCAGGGCCGTGCACGTCAACCGAAAGAAGCAATTGAAGATATTCTTGTCTTGCTTTGGAGCACCAAACTCTTGCCCAGTTGTTGAAATATTCTTCGTAAGAAGCGCCTTCCGTTTTGGACATGATGTCAAGGGTGACTGCCATGCCACCATTGTCTGCCATGTTTTCGCTGACAATAAATGCGCCGTTTACTTTTCCCCAAGGAAGTTCAATGCCGTCAAATTGTTGGATCATTTGTTGAACTTTGTTGTTAAATCTTGCAAAATCGTCTTCCGTCCACCAATCGTTGATGTTGCCGTTTTCGTCACATTTTGCACCATTGCTGTCAAATGCGTGGGAAATTTCGTGACCGATAACTGCACCAATGCCACCAAGGTTTTGACTTCTTGTTTGTTTCAAAGAATAGAAAGGTGCTTGCAAAATTGCCGCAGGGAAAGTGATGTCGTTGACAAAGGGATCATAACAAGCATTTACCATGTGACCGGGCATTGCCCAATTTTCGGGATTGGTAGGCTCTTGAAGTTTTGACCAAACGTCAAGTTGTTGAATTTGTTTAAGGCCAAGCATAACGTCAAACAAAGAGTCCTCAGTGTTGAACACAAGTTTGTCAAAAAGGTCTCTTGCTTTGTCGGGATAACCCATTTTTACACCAATTTTGGACAATTTTAAAATGGCTTTTTCTCTTGTTTCTTCGCCAAGAATTTCATTTGTTTTGATACGTTCTTTGTAACAATCGATGATTTGGTGAACAATTTCGGTGATATCTTTTTTGGCTTCTGCACCAAAATATTTTTCGCCATAATACATACCTACGGGGTCGGAATAGACTTGAGAGGCAACGTTGTAGGCAAATTTTTCAATGGATTGCATTTTTGCAACACCTGTAAGGGCACGCATATACATGCCACCCACTTCACGAAGTTCTTCGGACAAATAGTTGCAAGAACCCAATAGACTTTTTACGTATGCCCAGTGTTTGTAAAGGGAAAGGTTTTCTTCGTTTAATACCTTTGCAAATTCGCCAAAGTATCTAGGTTCGGTGACAACGACTGTTTGGGGTACGTGTTGGAACAAATCGTTGAGGATTGCACAAAAATCTACACTGGAAAGCATTTCGGAGACCTTATCTGTTTCCATAGGGTTGTATATTTCTACATACTTGGACCATTCTTCACTTGTTTTGACAAGGCCACCCAAAATTTCGTCAAATGCAAGGGTGTCGGCAACGTATTGTTCTTGCTCTTCTTGGCTTAAATCAGTTTTTGCCATTACCATTTTTGCAACGTTTGTCCAAAGTGCCAAAATTTGTGCCTTTTGTTGTGCCATTTCCGGTTTGTAATAACTTGCATCGGGAAGGATTACGCCGGGACCTTGAATATATACAAGACGTTGTTTGGTGTTTTTCATGTCAACTTCGGGAGCAATGTTGATTGGCGTGGAAATGCCTTGCAATTCCAAGGTTTTATATAAACGAGTGAAATCTTGAAGGGAGTTTACTTCTTTGAGAATTTCAAGGCTTTTAAGTGCAGGCGCAATGCCGTCTTTTGCCTTTTTGTCTGCATCTTTGATAATGTCGTACAATTGGACTGCTCTTTTGAGATAATCGTTGGGGTAACTTTTGTTTTTGGACATTACGTCAAATTCGTCCATCATAATTTTTTCCACGTCATCGGCAAGTTTTGAAAAACCACCTGTGGAAGGTTTGTCATCAGGGATGACAAGACTGTCCAACGTTTCTTGGTTTACATAGGTATAAAGGTCGTCTTGAATTCTAATTTTTTCCATAAATATCTCCTTCTATCGCATTGCGCAAAAACACAAACACCATGTTGTCGTTGCCTTGAGCAAAGGATAATTTTCTACTTTGTTTGTTATTATACAAAACTTTTTCAACTTTTTCAATACCACCACACCACTTTGTGACAAAAAAACAAGATACAGTCGCTGATTGGTGGGATTAACAGGACTCGTAAGGAGCGTAGCGACGGAATAGTGAGCAATGTTTTGCGAACGT
>JAFQWS010000069.1 GCA_017407305.1 Clostridia bacterium | reverse complement strand
GTGAGATGCATCCGAGTCGGCTCTAAACACCTTGCCGGGGCAAAGCATTTTGATGGGCGGACCCTTCTTTTCCATAAGACGTGCTTGCATTGCAGACGTTTGGGTGCGCAACAAAATGTTGTCGTTGATGTAGAAAGTGTCTTGCATATCTCTTGAAGGGTGTTCCAAGGGGATATTTAATGCTTGGAAGTTGTAATAGTCCGTTTCAAGTTCGGGACCTTCGCAAACTTCAAAGCCAATGCCTTTAAACAAGTCGATGATTTCATCTTTGACTTTGTCAATGGGGTGTCTTGTGCCCCATTGTTGGCTGTTGAGCAAACTGATGTCAATTTGTTCAGCCTTAAGTTTGTTTTGCAACTCAATTTCGGCAAATTCCGTTTCCGTTTTTGCAAGGCTTTCTTCAACGGATTTTCTCAAATCGTTGATCATATTGCCCACCATTGCTCTGTCGGAGGGGGCAACGTCTTTAATTTGTCTCAAAAGACCGGTTACGACACCACTTTTGCCAACGTACTTGACTCTAAGTTCTTGCAATTGAGCAACCGTTTGGGCCGTTTCAAGTTCTTGTGTAAATTGTTGTTTGATGTTTTCAATTTGTTGCTTCATAATTTTTCTCCAAAATATAAAATGCCCTGATGCAATAAGCATCAGGGCGAATATTTGCAATTTCGCGGTACCACCTGAATTCGGCTGAAAATCAACCCTTTAACTGGTTTTTACGCAACCAAAACGGCAATGACTACTTAAAAAATATTGTTCCTCATTGCGACTACAAAGTGAATATCTTTTTGTTGTCCGACAGCCTTGCACCAAACGGCTGTTCTCTAAATTCGGTTGTCAACAAACTCTTGTGCTTTGTCACAGTCTTTATGTCGATATTATAACAAGTTGCGAGTTTTTTGGCAACTGTTTAACTGCTAGTACCCAGTGTAATACCCGATAAATAGGTGTCGGGAACTTGCCCGACAATGATTGTTTCCGACAACAAAACGGGAATTGTCGTTTCCACTGTTGATGACATCAAAGGAATTGCCACTTCCACCTTTGTAACCACGTCAACGTATATTCGTTGAAGCGTTTGATTGATGCCACAAGAAACAAAGTCGGTTGATATGGTACACAACACCGAAGAAATGGGATTTACCATAAAAACAACGTTTGGCCCCCACCCCACCAACACGGGCGAGTGGGACATTGTGCCAATTGGAATTTCAATTTCAAATTGATTTATGTCGTTTATTTCTTCTTGTACCGTTGTGGAAATTTTTGTGGCAATGTTGTTTATTTCAACGCTGTCAAATCTAATGGAAACGATGCGATTGTCCAAATCCCTTTCCACTTTAACAATTTCGTCAAATTCTTCCAAATTGCCTATTACCCTCATCACTGCAGTGTTGACACATTTAACAGACATTGCCTGAACTTCTGCTTGACAAACGGTCATTGCATTGGGATAGCAAACTTGTCTTAAATAGACGGATGCCACAATGGTGAAAACAACAATTATAAATACGGCGCAAAGTATTTTTACGCCGTATCTTTTTTTTGGTTTTACAACTTTATAATAGGACAAATTTTGCACCTTTTTAATTATTCATATGCAAAATTTATGCAAAACGTTACATTTTCTTTGTTTTTGGTGTAAAGAGTAAAGCTACAATATAACTAAACACAATGGCAACGGAAACGCCCAATGCAGTGGCTTTGAGACCGCCAAAAAATGCGCCCATTACACCTTGTTTTTCAGCACCTTCAACAGCACCTTTTACCAAGGAATAACCAAAGCCTGAAATAGGTATGGATGCCCCTGCACCTGCAAAATCAACAAGTGGTTGGTACAATCCAAAACCTTGCAAAATTGCCCCTCCAATCAAAAATATTACCAAAATTTTGCCGTTTGTAAGATGAGTGAAATTTATTACTACTTGACCAATCATACATATAAGGCCACCCACGACAAAGGCCTTTACAAATGCCAATAACATACCTTTTCCTACCTTGAAATTTCTACCAAATGAGCAATTGCAGCTATTGAATCGCCTTGAAATTGCACTGTTGAACTCATCAATGCACCTGTGCCAACAAGCAACATTTTTTTGATGTTTCCTTGACGGAAATTGCTTAAAAACAATGCGTTGAACCCTAACGCAGAACAAGCAGGGCCGGAGCCACCTTGATAGGTTTTTTGATCTTCAAAAAACAACATTGCGCCACAATCGGCATAGTTTTTGCTTATGTCGTACCCTTGTTGCCCCATCAAATCTATCAAAATGTCTTTGCCAAGTTTGCCCAAATCGCCAGTAACAATCAAATCATAGTCGCTTGGTGTTGTGTTGGTTCGTTGAAAGTAGGTCAACAAGGTGTCACAAGCAGCGGGAGCCATTGCAGCACCCATATTGTTGATGTCCATGATGCCATAGTCAATTACACGGCCAAACATACCACGATTAATTTTTGGCAAATCGGCACTTTCCGATTGCAAAATTGTTGCACCAACACCTGTCACAGTCCATTGTGTCATTGGCGAGCGCAAAACACCCAATTCCAATGGATATCTGTACTGACGTTCGGCTGTAGAAAAGTGACTTCCTGATACACAAAGGGCAGTTCTTGCACCACTTTGAAGCAAACAAGAACCAATAATCAAACTTTCAACGTAAGTGGCACACGCATTGTATAAACCAACGTAGCCACAATGAAACTTTCTGCAAGCATAGGATGCAGACACGTTTTGATTGAGAATATCTCCACCCAAAATGTAGTCGATATCTCTAACTTGCATATTGGCTTTTGCAATTGCTCCCGAAATGCAATGTTCAAACATTTTTCTTTCTGCACGTTCAAAAGTAGTTTGTCCAAACATATCGTCTTCCAAAGCCAAATCGAAAGTTGCGTGAAGTCGCCCGTTGTTTTCCTTTGGTCCTGCAATTGTGTAGCCTTCCACAACGTAACTTTTGTCAAAATTTAAAATGCGATTTTCAAAATAATATCTATCCAGCATTTTAACCCCCTATAAGCAAGGTCAAAAGGGCAATTATTACCGAAACAAACACTCCGTTGACAATGACAGGACCTGCCACAACGAACATTTTGGCTCCTAAACCATAAATCAGCCCTTCTGCCTTGAACTCCAAAGCAGGAGCAACGACTGCATTGGCAAAACCTGTGATGGGGATGGTTGAACCAGCTCCTGCAAATCGGCCAATTTGGTCAAAAACACCAAATCCTGTCAAAATCGCAGTAATAACAACTAAAGTTGCCGATGCCAAAGCACTGCTGTCTGCATTACTGAAACCCAACGCTGAATATACTTCAATAAAAATTTGCCCAATTACACAAATAGTTCCACCAATGACAAATGCCCAAAACATATTTTTTGCATGTGCCGACTTGGGGGATTTTTCAAAGACGTAACTTTTGTAGTTGTCTTTAGTTATTTTGTTCTTCAAGTGGTTGTCGCCTGTTTGACTTTGTTGGTTTGTACCTTTCTCTGTCATCAATGTTTTGATAATTCTCCCTTATTTTTTTTATTTTCATATTGATATTTTTGACAATATTCAAAAATTATAAACAAAAAAAATGTGGCAATTTTGCCACATTTAATCATGATGCTTTGGGCGTTTGACAGCGCATTTTTTCCAATATTTTGTTTT
>JAFQWS010000068.1 GCA_017407305.1 Clostridia bacterium | reverse complement strand
TGGTTTTTTGCAAAGAATAAAAGAGCCACCAAAAAGGCAGTTGCAACACCAAAAAACGGTGTGGAAAAATTGAAGCACATACACAAAATTTCGTTGCTTCCTGCAATCATTGACGATGTCATCACAAGGCAAATCAAAAGGGCAAAAACGTCGTAGCAAAAGTCAAAATTTTTTAAAAGTTTTCCCAAAAGACAGTGGACGTCAAAGCAATTTGTCAAAATTGAAAGATGCAAAATTGTCCAAAACAAAAGGGAAAAAGTGGCAAACAAAAGCACAAAAACAAGGCAAGGATTGCTCCGAGAAAAAAAGACGACAATCTCTTTTCCCGTTGCAAAACCTGCTCCCACAACGCTTGCAACAAACACCGAAACGGCACCCAAAACTTTTTTCATAGTTTACTATTTTATGAAAGCAATGGTGGTATTTTGACAAAAAATTACTAAAATTAAAAACCAACTCATTTCCCCAAAATATACTTTTAAAACAGCAAAAAAGGGCAAAACATACCGTTTCGCCCTTGATTATAATATACTATTACTGACATAATATATTATTTTTGCATTATTCAGTCAAATTTTACGCTTTTTTCCAACAAAGCAACCATGCCGTACATTGCACCTGCCAACATGCACAAGACGATTGTGCAAGTCATAACAAGGTCCAATCTAAACACTTGTGAGCCGTACACTATCAAATAGCCCAAGCCTTCTTTGGACACCAAATATTCGCCGGTAATCGTTCCCACCCAACTCATACCAACGTTAATTTTCAGCGTAGCCAAAAGGGTTGGAATGTTGGCGGGAAAAACCAACTTAAAAAATATTTGCGCCTTGTTTGCTTGAAATGTTTGCATCAACAAAATTTTGTTTTGTTCCGTTTGGCAAAAGCCCACCAACATATTCAAAGCAGTGATTACAACGCTTATCAAAACAGCCATTGTGACAATGGCGCTTTTGCCTGTTCCTGCCCAAATAATTATCAATGGACCAAGGGCAATTTTAGGCAAACTATTCAACACAACAAGGTAGGGTTCAAACACTCTTTTTACCGTGTCGCTCCACCACAAAATTATGGCAATAAGCATACCCAAAATTGTGCCGATTGCAAAGCCCAAAATGGTCTCCCAAGTTGATGCCCAAACGTGCTTAAATAGGTTGCCTTCCTCAAACAAATTGACGAAGGTATTCCACACTCTTGAGGGGGAAGAAAAGATAAATCCGTCCACCCAACCAACTTGTGTAGCCAGTTCCCAAGCACCCAAAAAGACTGCCAAAAAGGCAATTTGCAACAAGTGTATGACAACTTTTCTTCTCTTTTGTTTTTTCAAAAACTCCTTGTGCAAAGGAGACAAATCGTTAAAGTTCATCATCTTCTCCATTTAGGCATTTGTAAATTTCTTCAAAGTGCTCACCAAATTGAGGCGCTTCACGTCTTTTTAGAGGCGTGGGGTATTTTTCAAAGTCGCAACAAAAAATCTTTTTGACTTTTGCAGGTCGTTTGGTCAGCACAAAGATTTTGTCAGCCACCGAAATGGCCTCGGAAATGTCGTGAGTGACAAGTACTGTGGTTTTGTTTTCACGACGAATAATAGAGTAGACGTCGTCGCATACTTCCAGTCTTGTTTGAAAGTCCAAAGCAGAAAAAGGTTCGTCCAACAACAGCAAATCGGGATTGGTGGCAAGGGTGCGAATAAGTGCCACCCTTTGACGCATACCACCGGAAATTTGGTTGGGCAAATGTTTTTTGAAATCGCCCAATCCATATTTTTCCAGCAATTTGTTTGCATACTCTTTTGTGTCAGCGTTGAGATTTTTTGTAATTTCCAGTCCAAGCAACACGTTCTTTTCAACTGTTCTCCAAGGAAAAAGGTGATCTTGTTGCAACATGTAGCCAACTGCTTGTTTTTTGTTGCTGGCAAGGGTTATTGTGCCTGTGGTGGGTTCAATAAGTCGTGCAATAAGTGAAAGAACGGTTGTTTTGCCACAGCCCGACGGTCCAATTATTGCAACAAATTCCCCTTCGTCAACCGAAAAAGTTAAGTTATTTACGGCGACCGTTTCGGCAGTTTTGGTATAAAAAACTTTGGTAACACCTTGCAATTTCAAAATATTCTTTTTCATAGGTAAACACTCCTTATCAAAGGATTTCAGTTGTCAAATCAGTTTGTTTGCAATGGAATTGTCAACAACGTCGTAAAAATTTACTCTTTCGGTCAATTCGCCTGCATTTTCCATCAAATCTTGCAACCTTTCAAAGGTGCTTTGAAGCATGACGGGATTTCTCATCCACACGTCACACGCTTTGTAGTTTGCCAAGGCTGATTGAATCAATTCTTTGGTTGTGCCGTCAAAGTAGGGCAACAAAAGTTCGGCCAAGTGTTGGTTGTCGTGAGCAAAAAGGTAGTCGCAACCTTTTTGGACTGCTCTCAAAAAGTTTTCCACTCTTTCAGGGTTGTTTTCGAGGTAGTCGTGCGTAACGTAGTAAACGGTGTAGGGAATTTCGCCACTCATTTGGCCAATGGGTGCAACGATATAGCCTTTTCCTTCCATTACAAGTTGACTTGCAGTTGGTTCAAACAAAGGAACAAAGTCGGCAGTACCACCTGTAAAAGCAGGAGCCAACATATTGAATTGAATATCATAGTTCATTGTGATATTTTCTCCGTTGACATAGCCACAGTTGTTTAGGATATATTGCAAAATCATTGCAGGCATACCGCCACGACGTCCCATCAAAATTTCGCTGTTTTCCAAGTTTTGCCAGTCAAAGTTGTCAATGGGAGTTCTTGCAACCAAAAAGGAGCCGTCTCTTTTTGTCAATTGACCAATGACAACGGGAGCGTTTTGCATGCCTTGATTGTGCACGTATATTGCTTGTTCACAGCCCATCAAACCGATGTCTGCCTCGCCGGAAATAAGCGAAGTCATCACGTTGTCTGCGCCACCGGCATTTGTCAGTTCAATTTCAATGCCAAAATCGTCAAAGTAGCCCAAAGCCAAAGCAAGATATTGAGGAGCATAAAAGATGCTGTGGGTAACTTCCGACAATCTAATCACGTCGGTGGGCGTGGGTGTGCAACCACAAAAAGCAAAGGATAGCATCAACGCCATTGAAAGAATTAAAATTAAGATTTTTTTCATAAATAAATTACCTTCCTTATACTCTTTTATGTTATTTTTTTGTTGCAAAAAGTGTGTATTGGGGGTAAAATAAAGTCAATGATTTAGGAGGGCAAAAAAATGAAAGTTTTAATTGTCATAGATATGCAAAAAGATTTTTTGACAGGTTCTTTGGCAAATGCCGATGGTGTTGCCGTCATTGAAAACGTCAAAAACGTCATCAATCACTTTGATGGTATGGTTGTTTTTACACGTGACACCCACCAAGAAGACTATTTGACAACCAACGAAGGCAAACATTTGCCTGTTGAACATTGTCTTTTGGGCACCGAAGGTCACAAAATTGTCCCCGAACTGCTTCAAGCAGTTGCAAACAAACCTCACCTTATTTACAACAAGTATTCTTTTGGCATGAAAAACATTGCTCAAAAGTTAAAAACCGACGTTGGAGAAATTGACAGCATCGAATTGTGTGGTGTATGCACGGACATTTGTGTTGTTTCCAACGCATTGATACTCAAAGCCAACTTCCCCGAAATTCCCATTGCCGTCAGAGCCAACTGCTGTGCGGGAATTACCAAACAAAAGCACAACTCTGCATTGGACGTAATGCAATCTTGTCAAATTGAAATACTTTAAAATAGTTGCTAAAAAGCAACTAGTTTGCTAAAATATCAACATAAAACGTTTTAGCCAAAAGGAGTAGCGCAAAATCCCCTTTTAGAGAGCCACCGATGGTGCAAATGTGGCAGGAAGGAGTGCGTGAAGGTCGTTTGGTCAGTTGAAACTTCCAAATGGGTTTTACCAAAGTAGTTGTTTACGGAGTCGCTTTCCGTACAATCGGCGAGAGGAAACGCATTTTGCGTTTTGAAATCAGGTGGTAACACGAAGCAATCGGCTTTCGTCCTGTGTTTATGGGACAAAAGCCGTTTTTTTATATTCAGACTAGGAGAAAATTACTTATGATGCAAAAAGTTTATCAACCGCAGTTGTTTGAAAATGACATCTATTCGTGGTGGACGCAACAAGGCTATTTCAAGCCTGACACAACAAAGAAGCAACACTTTACAATTGTTATTCCCCCGCCCAACATCACTGCGCAATTGCACATTGGCCACGCATTGG